>NZ_CP127390.1:3000000-3248514 GCF_030286045.1 Propionimicrobium sp. PCR01-08-3 | reverse complement strand
CGGACGATCTCCCCTCGCGCCGCCGACCCCGCCAATGACAAGGCCCTCGACCCCGACGTGCGGACCATGCGGGCTGAGCCTTCAGAAACGAGACTGGCGAAACCGGATTCCTCGAACTGCCTTCGTGCATCGACTGCTCGTCCAAGTTGAACGCCGCTCATCAGCCCACCGCCTTCGACTCGAGGTACAGCTCGTCCAAAAGGTCGTTGTTGTCGTGCGCATTGATCGGGGTCACGGTGGCCTTCGGCTCCCGGGCGACCTGGCGCAGGAACTGCTGAGTGCGGGGCTGCTGCGGATTGGTGATCAGCTGCTTAGCCGGACCCTGCTCGACGATCTGGCCCTGATCCATGAAGACGACCCGGTCGGCGACCTCGGCCGCGAACGCCATCTCATGGGTGACGATCACCATCGTCGTCCTCTGGTCGGCCAGATCGCGGATCACCGAGAGCACCTCGTTGACCAGTTCCGGGTCGAGGGCCGACGTCGGCTCGTCTAAGAGCACGGCCTCGGGGTCGACCGCCAACGCTCGGGCGATGGAAACCCGCTGAGCCTGCCCGCCCGACAGCGTCACCGGATACTGCCGAATAGTCTCGTCGGTGATGCCGACCCTGCGGAGCAGCGCCAGCCCGGTCTCGCGAGCCTCCGCCTTATGGGCGCGCCGTCGGATCAGCATCGAATCGGTGACGTTCTGCAGCACCGTGCGATTGCGGAAGAGGTTGTAGTTCTGGAAAACCATCGCGGTTTTCGACCGCAGCTGATGCGCGCCGCCCCTGCTGATCTTGGACGCGTCGATCTGCGCATCGCCGACCGAGATCTCGCCCTGTTCAGGGGTCTCGAGTAGGTTCAGGCAGCGCAGCAGCGTCGACTTGCCGGACCCCGATGGGCCGATGAGGGCCACCACTTCACCCTCGTCGACATGCAAGTCGATGCCCCGCAGCACATGATTGCTGCCGAAACTCTTATGTAAGTTGGTCACGCTGATTGTCATCTTTTTCACCTTTGATAAGGACGGCCGATTGATTTTTCGAGGAGTTCGAGCAGATATCCCACAATGGCGATAACTGCCCAATAGAGCAGGCCGGCCATCAGATATGTCTCGAAGTAGTGGAAGTTGTTTGCGGCAACCATCTGGGCGCTGGCGAACATTTCGGTGATGCCCAACGTGAAGACGATCGACGTTTCCTTGATGAGTCCGATGAAGATGTTTCCGGTCGATGGCAGGGCATTGAAGGCTGCCTGCGGAAGCACGTAATGCTGATAGATCTGGCGGGGTTTCAATCTCGTGGATAATCCGGCCTCATATTGACCGCGATCTACCGAGGTCAACGCCGCCCGGAAGATCTCCGCCAGATAGGACGCCTCTTTGAGGCTCAGCCCCATGATCGCGGCGGTCATCGCGTCCAGAGAAGACATCGCCGGAATGATCTGTGGCAGCCCGAAGTAGATGAGGAAAAGCTGGACCAGGGTCGGCACGCCGCGGAAGAACGAGATGTATGCGGCGGCCAACTGATTGAGTACCGGGATCTTGTTGAATCGGCAGATGGCCAGCACGAGGCCGATCAGCACGGCGAAGAACATCGAGACAACCGCGAGTAGCAGCGTTATCGGCAAATACTTCACCAATGCCGGGAATGAATCCCAGATATAACTTGCATCGAATCCCATGATCCAGCTTCCCGATTGGTAACGCGGCTATTGGTGTTATTGGTTGTCAGATTCGTGTCTCTGCTGCGTCCAGGCCGTCGGGTCAGGCAGCGGATGGCGTGGCCGAGGCGGCAGCGTCCGCGAAGTCCTCCGGGAGGCTGAGCTGGGTCGGGTCGGGTGTGTTGAATTCCTCTCCTGCGACGGTGCGGTCATAGGTGAAGTACTTGTTGCTGAGTTCGGCCAGCGTTCCGTCAGCCTGCAGTTCGGCGATCGCGGCGGAGATGTCGGTGGCGAGTTGGCGTCCGCGCTCGGTATCGGCGAACGGGAAACGCGTCTGCTCGAAGGTCAGCAGATCGCCGATGACCTTGAGTTCGAGGCCACGGTTCTCAATGTTGGCGATCGTGCCGCCACGTGGGGCCGCCTGGCCGTCGGCCCGGCCGAGCAGCACGTCCTGCAGTGCGCTCTGTGAGGTGTCGTAGGTGCGGATCTCGGCATTGGCCCCGGTCGCCTCGTTCCAGGCGGTGACGGCAGCCTCGTTCGTGGTGCCGGCTCCGGTCGCGATCACCTTGCCGTAGAGATCCTCCGGGGTGTTGATCGCGTCGTTGTCCTTCTGCACGGAGAGCCCGACGCCATCGAATGCGTAGGCGCTGCTGAAGACGTAGACCGCAGCGCGCTCGGGCGTCCAGGTCAGGTTGGTCGCCGTGGTGTCGATCTTGCCCGAACTCACCGCCCCGAGCAGACCCGGGAAGTCCATGGTGGTGAATTCGACCGTGTATCCGGCCCGTTCCGCAGCTGCTGCGATCACCTCGGTGTCGAAGCCGACCAGTTCGTCGTTCTCGACATAGCTTTGCGGGTAGCTGACCCCGGTGCCGCCGACGGTCAGCACTCCCTTGTCCCCGGTCGTGTCTCCGGTCGTGGACGACGAGTCGCCGCTCTGGGGAGAGTCGGTCGACCCGGCGGCCTGTGAGCCGCAGGCGGTCAGTGAGGCGAGAGCGAACACTGAGACGAGGGCGACGACTGATTTCTTATGCATGAGAATCCTGAAGTTTGAGAGATTCGAACTTTGGGCAAATGGGTGCAGTGATCACAACTGCGTCCGAATTCGGGCGCACTTGTCTAATGGACGAGGAATTGAGCGCGAATTACCGTCAGCCCGAAATCCACAGACAATCAAGGGCCGAGAACCAATGGCTACGAATGACGTAAACGGATACTGTGATCCGCCAGATTCTGGTGTTCGCGAAGCCGTTACAAAAACCGGACGGCGATGAATAGAGTGCTCAAGCCCGGGGCGAGCAAGCGGATCAGAATCCGCCGAAGGGCATGGTCAGCGACAACACATAGTGTGCATGTACGCCAGATCGAGGTAGTGGCGACGCACCAAGTAGTTGGCCATGCACAGACATTAACACGAGCAATTCAGGTTACGTTAATTCTCGTCTCATTTCCCGAGATTCCGCATCCTCTCGCCTTGTCACGCTCTTCACCAACATGCGCCTGATCGTGAGAGATGCACAGGGCATGTCCGGCAAGAAGGTCGAGATCTATTCACTCCCCTACTCCCGTATTGACATGTGGTCGTCGGAGAACGCCGGCACGCTGGATTGGAACTCGGAATTGGGGTTGTGGACACGTGCGGGCCACATCAAGGTCAAGCTCGGCAAGGGGGTCGATGTGCGGCGTCTCGACAGGCTCATCACGCACATGATGTTGACCAGCCGCTAAGAGCGTGCGGTGCCCGATCCAGGGACCCACAGGCAGCGACAGTCCTTTGGGGTCGGGAAGACATCCCCCCGCTCACCGGTCCGGATCGTCGAGCACAATGGATCTCTAGACACATCGACGTGGAGGAGAACCGATGCCGAAACGATTCTGGCCAGCCGCAGTCTTGGCGTCCGTATTGCTGTTCACCGGATGCGCAGTGACCCCCACCCCGTTCGATCGGACGTCGCTGCCCGGCGACGGTGGCGCATCGGGCCTGGTGGGCCCCACCTGGGTGCTGGACGAACTGAACGACGAACCCGCGGTCGAGGACGCCAGCACGACACTGACATTCAATGAAGACGGCACGCTCGGCGGTTCGGGCGGCTGCAACGGATACGGCGGCAATTACACGCTCGACGGCGATCAGCTCGGCATCAGCGGCTTGATCTCGACGATGATGGCCTGCCCGGGACCGATCATGCCCCAAGAAAATGCGTTTATGGACGCACTGCCGCGCACCACCAAGTTCGCGATCGTGGACGACCAATTGACCTTGTATGAGCAGGACAGGGCACTGGCCATCTTCACCGCGCAGCCCCAGGAACTGGCCGGCACAAGTTGGCAGGTGACCAGCTACTACGACGGCCAGGACGCCATCGTCAGCGTTCTCGCCGGCACGGATCCCACGGTCAGTTTCGGCGACGACGGCACCATGACGGGCACAACCGGCTGTAATTCGATCAGCGGGACCTACCAGGTCGCGCCCGAGGGCACGCTCAAGCTCGGCGAACTGGCCAAGACCGAGATGGGCTGCCTCGACCCCGAGGGGATCATGCAGCAGGACGAAGCACTCCCCACCGCACTCACCAGTGCCGTGAATTACCACATCGAAGGAACCAGATTGACCCTGACGTCGGGCGACGGGACCACCGCGGTCCAACTCGTCCAGGCCTGAAGCGCGCCGCAGCCCAGCGTCGTGGACAACCCCCAAAAGCTTCCGGGTCACGTTGGTGGCAACGACGGCGCAACTGCTGGGCGCGGGCAATACCCTTGACCTCAGTCGGTTGAGCCGTTCTCGACCACACACGCACGGGAGTCACCAGATATGCCAACGCTCGATGAACTGTGGGCCGGGGCCTATGACCCTGCCGTGCGGCGGGAGATCAACTATCCGGGCGGAACCCTCGTCGACGCGTTCGACCGGTTCACCCAGCAGTTCCACGATCGTCCGGCGCTCGACTTCTTCGGTGCACGGATGAACTTCACCGAACTCAAGCGCGCGGTGACCAATGTCGCCGGGCACCTTCACGAGCTCGGCGTGCGGCCGGGCGATTACGTTGCGCTGTTGATGCCCACCTGCCCTCAGCATGTCATCGCCTTCTACGCCGTTCTGGCCTGTGGGGCCACGGTTGTCGAGCACAATCCGCTCTACACCGCCGACGAGCTCGGCCCCCTTTTCGGCGACCATCACGCCCGGGTGGCGATCGTGTGGGACGCGGCCGCCCCGGTGCTTCAAGCTCTTCCCGAAGACGTGGCCCCCGAGACCATCATCTCGATCAACATGATCAGCGCGATGCCGCTGCTCAAGCGCCTCATGCTGCGGCTGCCCATCGCCAAGGCGAAGCAGAGCCGCGCGCAACTTTCTCGTCCGGCCAAAGGCACCATCTCCTTCGAAAAACTCACGGGCCCGGGACGCCCGGCACCCGTCGACCTGCGCCCGGCCGCGGACGACATCGCGCTGCTGTTGTATACGTCGGGCACCACGGGTACTCCCAAGGGCGTGCCCCTCACCCATACCAACCTGCTGGCGTCCACCGCACAGGCGATGGAATGGGTGACCCCGCTCAAGCCGGGCCGCGACGTCTTCCTGGCCTGCCTGCCGCTGTTCCACGTCTTCGGCTGCTCACTGTCGATGAACGCCGGGCTGACCGACGGCGCGATGCTGCATCTGATTCCCAAACCCGAGACCGGCCTGATTCTGGACGCGATCAAGCGCTGCACCCCCACCATGGCCATCGCGGTGCCGCCGCTGTTCGAACGCATCGTGGACGGCGCCGCCGAGCGCGGGGTTTCGCTGCGGGGCATCCGCACCGGCATCTCGGGGGCCATGTCACTGCGCGGTGAGCTGATCGACAAATGGGAGCAGGCCACCGGAGGCCTGCTGATCGAAGGCTACGGGCTGAGCGAATGCTCGCCGATCGTCGCGGGCAACCCGGTCAACCATGACCGCAAGGCCGACTCGATCGGCGTGCCCTTCCCCGACACGCAGGTGAAGCTCACCGACCCGGAAGACCCGTCGCGCGAGGTGCCGTTCGGCCAACCCGGCGAGATCCTGGTCAAGGGCCCGCAGGTCTTCGCCGGCTACCGCAATCTCCTAACCGATGAATCGGACGCATTCGTCGACGGCTGGTTCCGAACCGGCGACATCGCCAAACCGGACGAACACGGCTTCCTGCACATCGTCGACCGCATCAAGGAGGTCGTGATCACCGGTGGCTTCAACGTGTATCCCTCCGAGGTCGAGCAGGCAATGCGCGACCACGACGGCATCGATGACATCGCGGTGGTCGGGCTCGCCAATGAGTTGGGTGTCGAGGAGGTGGTTGCCGCGGTCGTCACGACCGACGGCCTACTGCCCAATGTGGACGAGCTGCGGCATTCGGTGAAGGAGCGGCTGGCGGCCTACAAGGTGCCGCGCCGCTTCTTCGTGGTCACTGAGCTGCCCCGCAACGAGATGGGCAAGGTGTTGCGCCGCGAGGTGCGCAGCCGGCTGGAACACAATTACTTCGCCGACCAGCTGGCGAAGTTTCGTCCGCATTGGAAGATCCAGCTCGACGAGATCGGCCCCGAGCTGCGCGAATGGCTCAACCAGGCTGGCGACGAACTGCAGGACCGGTTCGAGGGCTCTGGCCAGGAGATGCGCGAGCGGCTGGAGACCCTCGACCAGAACGTCCGCTCCTGGCTCGGCGAGGAGAGCGCGATCTTGCGGGAGCGCCTGGAGACCCTCGACCTACCCACCCGCCTCGGTATCTGGCGCGACCAACTGCTCGGCAAGGACGAGCACGTGACCGATACTGCCGAGCCGGACGACGACGTCGCCCGGGCCCGTGGGGCGAGCTGATATCGGTTTTCCCTCTCTGGGCACCTCTTTAGCGGCTCCTTCTGGGTATCACCATCCTCTGGAAGCCTCAATCGTCGAGGCTGCGCGCCTCCGTTACAACGTCGCTTGAAGCCATCACCACGCCACTCTTGCTCCGGCTTCCGGCGACCAGCACCCCGGCTGCGACCGCGACGATACCGAGCCCCTGCAGAATCGACAGCTTCTCGCCCAGCAAGAGGACGCCCAGCCCGGTGGCCGTGGCCGGTTCGGCCAGCGCCAGGGTCGCGACGGTGGTCGCCGGAAGCCCGCTGATTCCGACACCGACAAGCAGATATGCGCCGAGGGTGCACACCACCGCCAGCCAGACGACCACTCCGATGCCGGTGGGCTCGGTGATCCAGCCGGTCGGGGTGGATAAGAAGATCGGCACCGCCAGCAGCGCGGCAACCGAGAAAACCGCCGAAGTGGCGGACGCAGAATGCCAGCCGCGTTCCAACAAGGACTTGATGGCCACCGTATAGAGCGCATACGAGGCACCGGCCGCCAGCGAGAACGCGACCCCGGCCGGGGTCGTCCGGATGTCGGCGTTGGTCAGATCGGCCAGTAGCACCACGCCCAGAACCGACAGCGTGGTGGCCACCAACCAGCGCAGACCAGGACGTTTACGCATCAACGCCCACTCGAACAGGCCCGCGAACAACGGTGTCGAGCCGAGCGCGATGACGGTGCCCACCGCCACCCCGTTGGCCCGGACTCCGGCGAAGAAGGTCGCCTGATAACAGGTGGTTGCCACCGCCGCAACCGCGATCCAGATCGAGACCAGCCTGCTTGGCTTGGACGATTCTCCTGCTGATCCGGCCCGCGCAACTTCTCCGGCTTCAAGCGATCCGGCCGCCGCAAGGGGCAAGGCCGCCGCAAAGCGGGAGGCACTTCTAACTGATCGGCGATGGCGGAGAAGTCCGAGCACGCCGAGCAGCGATCCACCGATGATCAACCGGGCGGCGCCCAAAGACAGCGGCTCGGTGGCTGTGGGTGCAAAAGCCTGGCTGGTGCCCGAGGTGCCGAACAACACGGCCCCCAGCACAGCGGCGGCCACGGCGCCGCCTTCGGTGCCTTTCTGCAAGCCCACGACCTTTTCGACCTCTGCTATTCGCCCTACCCGACTGGTGATAGAGACGATAGCTGGCGCACTTGCGGTCCTCCGCTCAGATCGAGGATCTGGTTGGAGGGGCGCGAGTCACCGCTGGTATCGGTCTTTTACTGGACCGGTCAGTGGCGCGGACGCAACCGCACCGGCGGCAGTGGCGGCGCCGGA
Organism: Propionimicrobium sp. PCR01-08-3; assembly: GCF_030286045.1. Lineage (NCBI taxonomy): Bacteria > Bacillati > Actinomycetota > Actinomycetes > Propionibacteriales > Propionibacteriaceae > Propionimicrobium > Propionimicrobium sp. PCR01-08-3. Next base: position 3,240,751 of record NZ_CP127390.1, on the reverse strand, counting down.
TACTCCGGATCGTCGTCGGTGCGGGCGACCAGCGGGAAGTTCTTCGGGTTGTCGCCACCTTGTTCGGCGCCGATGCCCGCCTGCCAGTTGGCGCGCCAGGCGGCGATCTCGTCGTGGCTGCGTCCGACGAAGTTCCAGGCGAGCAAAATGTCCTCATCCAGCGGCTCGCCACCGAGCACGATCGCCCGGACGATCTCGCCCGCGTTCGCATGGGCCTGGAGGCGCAACCGATCTGACCCGGAGGCCCGGTAGCCGAGCGATCCCGCAGGGACCTTGATCTCGTCAACCTGCACGACACCGGAATCCGCGAGCACACCGAACTCCCAACCGGCCGGCACATCGACCACCAGCGGATCGTCGGTGGTGAAGCGGATCTCTGCAGCGCACAGCGGCGAATAGGTCGTCACCGGGGAATCGCCGTCGCCGAATTCGCCAATGAAGACGGCCACCTCGTGATCACCCATGCGCACCGGCTCGGTGGCGAACTGTTCGAAGCCCGGGTCGACGAACCTGGATGCGTCGGGCAGCGCCGCCCACAACTCGACACCATGCAAAGGCGCCGTGTCTTTGGCCGAGTATTCGCTGTGCGTCACGCCCCATCCGGCGGTCAGGACGCCCACCTCACCCGGACGAATGATCTCGTCGGTGCCGAGCGAATCCCGATGCCTGATCTCCCCGTCGAATAGCCAGGTCATGGCCTGCAGTCCGGTATGCGGATGTCCCGCGATCCGCAGCGGTGCTGCGTCCGGCCCGAAGTGATCGATGAGACACCAGCCACCGATCAGCGTCCGGTCACGTTGCGGTAGGAGCCGAGCGGTCTCGGTGATGACCCCACCGGCGTTCGGCTCGGACCCGGGCTGCTTGCCGTCCAGCCGCACTCGGCGTGGTTGAAGGACCTCGACGGTATTCACATTTCCCATGATGCCCGATCGCGCCGTGGGGTCCACGCCCTGAAGTGCATAATTCTCCGAGCCGCACATATCAAGCCGCACATATGGAGCACCAGCTGTTGCCAGCCGCACAGCTGCGCCCGAAATCGGAAGATGCGCCCGAGATACCTGGCGCGCGAGCAGATTCCGGGCGCGGCTGCATGAGCCCTGACCTGCGCTGAAGCCGTCGTGGCCTGTCAATGCCAGATAGGCTCGCGTCCATGGTGAAGATGTCAATTCTCGATCTGATCCCCGTGCGGGAAGGCCAGACCACCGGTCAGGCCCTGAGCGCATCGATCGGACTTGCGAAGGCCGCCGACCAATGCGGCTTCACCCGCTACTGGGTGGCCGAGCATCACAACGCGGCGGCCGTCGCGTCCACCAACCCGGCCGTGCTGATCGCCTTGTTCGCATCTCGCACCGAAAACCTTCGCATCGGCTCCGGCGGCGTGATGTTGCCCAATCACGCTCCGCTTGCGGTCGCCGAACAGTTCGCGCTTCTAGAAGCGGCTTTCCCCGGACGCATCGACCTGGGCATCGGACGCGCACCCGGCACCGATCCGGTGACCAGTTGGGCGTTGCGATCCGGACGCGGGGACGAGACCCTGCGCGAGTTCCCCTCCTGGGTCGAGCAGGTCATCGCACTCCTGGACGACGGTGGGCTCGGCGTACAGGTCGGCGGGCGGACGTTCGAGCTGCACGCGACCCCGCAAGCCGCGTCGGCTCCGCCGGTCTGGCTGCTCGGTTCGTCCGATTACTCGGCCAGGCTCGCCGCCCAGATGGGTCTGCCCTATGTCTTCGCGCATCACTTCTCGGGCCAGGGCACTGCGGCGGCGCTCGGCTTGTACCGCGACTCGTTCGCCGGGCCGGGCGAGCCGAGGACCTTCTTGACGGTCAACGTTTCGGTCGGGCACAGCATGGACGAGGCCCGCGAGCTGGCACTGCCCTATCAGGTGAGCATGGCCCGGCTGCGCTCCGGTCAACCCATGACGCCGCTGCTGAGCGTGGAGCAGGCATCGGCCGCCGAACCTCCGCTCAGCGGCCCAGTCTGGGATCAGCTCATCGAGCCTTGGCTGATCGGAGACCCCGATCAGGTCGCGGGCCAGATCGAGGAGCTGGCAAGCCAATTCGATGTGGACGAGGTGATGATCCACCCGATCGCCGGTGCCCGTGACACCGATCCGCTTGATCAGGTGCCGGCCAGAGAATTCGCGGTCCGGGAATTGGGTGAGCGCCTCGCCGGCTGAGCCCGTCACAATGATCGACCGTGCAAAATCTTCCACGATTCGCTTGGGTCACACCTCGCCCACGCTCGGACCATCAGCCGGGGAGCCCGATTGCGGAAGGTTTTGCACGCCGTTGACCTCGTAACCAGCAGGCGGGCCTCTTGTTAACCCCGTTCGGGTGTGAAAATGACGGGTCTCATCAAGTGAACGCTCATGTGAATGGGTTCGCCCACATGTGACTGGCCATCCCTCACGACCGCGACCCGTAAGCCGCTTCGACAAGCCGACCGGCGTCGCCCCTCACATCAGCGGCCCGATCGAAGGCGCGAAACCCGCGCAGGCGCCTGAAGTGACCGAGTCGGTCGTCGAGGTACCGCCAACGGGTGCGAGCACCGCAACGAGGAAGCCCACGGCGGGAGGGCGCAGCGTCCAGGTCGAATAGCGCTGTTGAATCTCCATTCCGGCTTCGAACGCGTCGGCCTCGAACTCTTCGAAGTCGTAGTCGCGGCCCGAACTGAAGCCGACCACGAAGCGGCCGGTCGGGGCCAGATGGTCTTGAATACGCACGAGCGCGGGCATGCGTTCCGATTCAGCCAGGAAGGTCATCACATTGCCGGCCGAGACGACGATGTCGAATTGGCGCTGTATGCCGGAGTCGTCGACCACGTTCAGTTCGGCGAGATTCTGTACCTCCCATATCGCCTTCGGCCAATCCCTCTTCGCCACATCGATCAAAGTGTCATCGAGATCGACTCCGGTCACATCGTGTCCGCGTTCGGCGAGCCATCCGCCGATGCGTCCGGTTCCGCAGCCGGCGTCCAAGATGCGGGCACGCCGGTCAACCATCGCATCGATGGTCCGCGCCTCGCCGTAGATGTCGCGTCCCTCGGCGACGAAGGTGCTCCAACGTTCGGCGTAGTTGCGGGCGTGGTCGGGATTGTTGCGCAGGGCAGCAACCCAAAGGTTTTCTGTGGGTCCGGGCATGGCCCCAGTATCGCGGGTCACCGCACTCGTCCGCCACCGGCCACCGCCAGGGAGTAATCAAGGCGCAAACAAAGGGAGTGTCCCGGGCATGACGCCTGGGACACTCCCGTTAGTTATCGCTCGCTCAGCGATCGACGCGGGCCGAACCTCCGCCGGCCAGCTTCAACACCTCGGCCTTGGTTGCCATTGAGGTATCGCCGGGCGTGGTCATCGCGAGCGCACCGTGGGCCGCACCAAAGTTGACGGCGGTCTCCAGGTCGGCGCCCGAGATCAGGCCGTAGACCAGGCCGGACGCGAACGAGTCGCCGCCACCGACACGGTCGAAGACCATCAGATCGTCGCGCTGGGCCGCCTTGACCAGGCCATCGGCACGCGACCAGGCGATGGCGCTCCAGTCGTTGATGGTGGCGGACTTCACGCCGCGCAGCGTGGTGCCGATCACCTTGAGGTTCGGGTAGGCATCGCCGACGCGCTCCACCATGTTCTTGAAGGAGTCGAGCGGCAACACGGTGAGGTTTTCGTCCACGCCCTCGATCTCGAAGCCGAGGGCCGCGGTGAAGTCTTCCTCGTTGCCGATCATCACGTCGACATAGGGAGCGACCGCGCGGTTGACCTCTTGCGCCTTGGCCTGGCCGCCGATCGACTTCCACAGGCTCGGACGGTAGTTCAGGTCATAGCTGATCAGCGTGCCCGATTCCTTCGCTGCCTTGCAGACATCGATGACGGCCTGCGCGCTGACCTCCGAGAGGGCCGCGTATATGCCGCCGGTGTGCAGCCAGCGCACACCCTTTTTGTTGAAGATCTCATCGAGATCCCAATCGGACGCGCTGGTCTGGCTGATCGCGGTGTGTCCGCGGTCGCTCGCCCCGACCGAGCCACGGGCACCGTAGCCGCGCTCGACGAAGTTCAGGCCGTTGCGGGCGGTGCGTCCCACACCGTCGTTGGGTACCCAACGAATCAGCGAGGTGTCGACGCCACCTTGCATCATGAAGTCCTCGACCAGGTGGCCGACCTCGTTGTCCACCAACGAGGTCAACGCGCCCGAGCGCAGACCGAAGACCTTGCGCAGGCCGCGGACGACGTTGTATTCGCCGCCGCCCTCCCAGACCTTGAACTCGCGGGCGGTGCGCACGCGTCCGTCGCCGGGATCGAGGCGCAGCATGATCTCGCCGAGGGAAAGGGCGTCCCACTGGCAGTCTTCTGCTGCCTTGATGCCGAGGTCGACGCTCACTTGGTGCCTCCGCTCAACTGGGCGACCAGCTCCATGGCCTCGCGGGTCAGCGAGGTGACCTTGTCGAATTCACCGGCGTCCACGGCCTTGGCCGGAACCATCCAGGAGCCGCCAACCGCCGGGATGCAGGACAGCCCGAGGAATTCGCCGAGGTTGTTGACGTTGACGCCGCCGGTCGGAATGAACTGGGTGTCGCCGAACGGAGCCGACAGGCCCTTGATGGCCGCCGCGCCGCCGTAGACATTGGCCGGGAAGAACTTGACTGTGGAGAGGCCCAGCTCGTGGGCGAGCATGATCTCGCTCGGAGTGACGGCGCCCGGCAGCACCGGAACACCGAGCTCCTGGGAGCGCTTGACGATGTCGGCGCTCAGCCCCGGGCTGACGATGAACGACGCGCCTGCGTCCACGGCCTGCTCGACCTGGGCGACCGAACGAACAGTGCCGGCGCCGACCAGGATGTCGTCGCGCTTGGCAAGCGTCTTGATCGAATCCGCGGCCGCCGCGGTGCGGAAGGTGACTTCTGCAACCGGCAGCCCGCCGGCGACCAGGGCATCTCCCAGCCCGGACGCGTTGGCTGCGTCATTCAGCACCACGACAGGAACGATGCGATAACGGGTGATGTCGTCAAGAGTGACGCTCATCTGCACTCCTCATAGAGATATTGCGAACAGGAGACCGTCCGTTTCAGTCAGCGAAATAGACGAGTCGTTTACCGAAATAGATAATATCAGCCGGGCATCGGTTCGGACGGGCCAGTTGCCGCATTGCCTCCCCAGATCTGGATTACTGGGCCCTGGGTATCGCGACGTCGGCCTCGGCACGGCGAGCTGGGCATTGCCTCCCCAAGCCCATGCGCCGATCCGGGTCTGTCGATGCCCCAATCCGGTCGGGCGCCTGCGACAATTCGGGCTGCTTATTTATCGTGAGTGGTTTTGCCCGCCCAGCACGCAAAATCACTCACAATAACGACGACCGTCTTGCTCGGCGACGAATCGGTGCAAACGGTCGAAGCCGTCAAAACAGTTGACGATCAATCCGGACTCAGGCGGGCCCCGACGCAGGTGGCAGACTGAATGTCATGAGCAATCCGGTGACCAGCGGCTCCGGGGCGAGCAGCCCCGAGAGCAACGGCCCGGCACCCATCGAAGCGATTGATCGCGCGCTCAGCTTGCTCACCGGCTTGGCAGGCGCAGGGCCCGAAGGCGCGACGCTGGCCGATCTGGGCCGCGACCTCGGCCTGAACAAATCCACCGCCTATCGCGCGCTGGCCACCATGCGCAGCCGCGGTTTCGTCACCCAGGACGCCGGCGGCAGCTATCGGCTCGGGCCCGAAGCCATCGGTTTGGGCGCCGGCTATTTCGGTCCGGCCTCGCTCACCCAGCAGCTGCGTCCGGCCTTGTTGGTGCTGGCTCGCAATCTGGACGAGCTCGTCCACCTGGGCGTACTCAACGGTGACCAGGTGATCTACGTCGACAAGGTCGAGCCCGACAAGTCCATCCGCGTCTGGTCGCAGGTCGGACGCCACGTGCCGGCGGCGAACACCTCGCTCGGACGCGCAATTCTCGCGTACCGTCCGATCCCGGACGATCATCTCGAAGTCTTCGCTCACTCGGACGCAGAGTCCGCGGGCCTGCGCAAGGCCGTCGTCCAGGCTCGCGAGCGAGGATATGCAACCGAGATCGAAGAGAACGAGCCAGGGATCGCCTGCCTGGGTGTCCCGGTGCTGTTCGAGGGGGCAGCCGTCGCGGCGCTGAGCGTGACGATGCTCGCGACCACCTTCGGTGCCGAGCGGATGGACGAAGTCGCCGCCACTATCGCCGAACTGGTTCCTCCCCGGCTGCCGGAGAACTTTGAGCTGCCCGCACAGCTCCGGGCATCCGCCTGATCCGATCTCCGGATGATCTCCGGAACCGGGAAAAATATAGGATCGCCTTACGGCTGGCATGATCAACATTGCCGTGGCATCCTAGAAACCACGGTCGATTCCGGCGGTCCCCCGGCTTGCCGATGTGCGACCGGCTGACCGGGACTCGCGTCTCAGGGGGTGGGTGCGCGAGTCCCGGTCCTTTAACGTTCAGGGCCGTTCTCTCATGCGCCACAGCCCTTTGCTCGCGCTATGGCGTTCGCTCGTGCTATACCGCGAGCCACGATCCACAACGCAAGCCAGAACACCCGCGGCATCCACAACGCAAGCCGGACGGGAGCCAAGGCCTGCCACCGCATCCGCCCGGGCACCTCGCGGATTTCGCGGAACGCCGAACAACGTCCTCGTCCGGATCGGACGGGGAATAACGAACCGGTGCCTGTGGTTGGAGTGAGCAACGGGCGTAGTCAGCTAGTTCTGAACTCGTCGATAGTCACCGGCTTCAGGTCGGCGAATACCGGCGTCCAGGGCTGAGACCGGCAGGCCATTCGCGAACCGGGAATCGGCCTCACGAGACAGCACAAGTTGACCACGCCACCCGAATAAGACGTAAGGATGCACCCGAAAACAAGTACGGAAGTGACTTGTGAGTGGCGCACCCAAGGCAGTACAGGAGATGCAGATGGCCACCGTTGCGATTACCGCACAGAACCTGGACGAGACCCTGCGCGAGAACGACATCGTCTTCCTCGACTTCTGGGCCGACTGGTGTCGTCCATGCCGTAACTTCGCGCCGATCTACGAGCAGGCCAGCGAAGATTACGACGACATCACCTTCGGCAAGATCGACACCGAAGATCAGCAGGAGCTCGCGGGAGCCGCAGGCATCACGTCGATCCCGACCCTGATGGTCTTCCGCGGCGGTATCCCGGTCTTCTCGCAGGCCGGCGCATTGCCCGCCTCTGCCCTCGAGAGCCTCGTCGAGCAGGTGCGCACCCTCGACATGGACGATGTGCGCAGCAAGCTCGCCGAAGCCGAGGCCGCCGAGAAGGCAGCTGCCGACACCGCCGCCGAAAACTGATCGCACCACCCTCGAACTCCCGCACGCGTGCGCCCCGGTACGCTCGTCCACAGGCGAAAAACGGTGTTGCATACCGGCTGAAAATGCCCGAATATGAGCCTCCGGATGCTCCGGACGCGCGAGTCCACAGCGCAATGACCTAGTATCGCTGGTGGACTTTGTTCGCCCGGAGCTCGGTTTGCTCCGCTGGGAAGCTGCTGAAGGGAGGCACGATGGGCTGGTTGCACAACGTGGAACGCGGCATCGAGAATGCGGTCAACACCGTCTTCGCGCGAGCCTTCCGCGGCGAGGTGGAGCCCATTGAAATCGCGACCAGGCTCACCAAAGAGCTTGATTCGCAAGCGAAGCTGCTCAACCGCGACAAGCGGCTGGTGCCGAACAATTTCACCGTCCATCTGTCCACGCACGATTACGACGAGCTCGCACCGATGGCCCGGGCCATCAACGACGACATCGTCCCGGAGTTGCGCAGGCATGCGGGCGAGCGGCATTACGTTTTCAATGGGCCGATCCGTATCGATTACGAATGCGACCAGTCGCTTTCCGTCGGGCGTTTCCGGGTGAGTTCCGAAGCCGTCGCGACCGTAGCGGAGACCGGCGGAGCCGCCTCCACGACCGCGATCAAGCGTGCGCCCCTGGTGCTGGAAGTCAACGGCGTCCGGCATCCGCTGCTGCCTCCCGGTTTCACGATCGGACGAGGCTCCGAGGCCGATCTGCGCATCAACGATCCGGGGATCAGCCGCGAGCACGCCCGTATTATCGTCCAGCCCGCCCCGAGCGGCGAGGTTGTCGTCAGCATCGAAGATCTCGGGTCGACCAATGGCGTCGTCGTCAACGGCCAGCGTGTTACCAACGTGGCCCTCGGTGACGGCTCACGCATCGAAATCGGCTCAACCCGGATGCTCGTGCACTCACCTGTGGGGTCGTGACCTTTGAGTACTGTTCTCGTAGCCACCTTGAAGGTGGCCTTCCTGGTATTGATGTGGCTGTTCATCTTGTTCGTCACCAATGTGATCCGTGCCGATCTTTTCGGACGCCGGGTCACCGCCGAGGAACTGGTGGCCGCGAACGAGCAGGCATCGTCGATATCCAAGCCTTCGAGTCGCCTGTCAGCGCTGCGCAACCGCAGTCAGAACAAGCAGTCCGCACCGCCCGCACCCCCTACCAGAGTCGTCATCACCACCGGCAAGGGAGCCGGGGCAACGGCGCAGCTTCCGCAACTCGATCAGGAGATCGTCCTCGGCCGGGCGGCATCGAGCGATCTCGATCTGGACGACGACTACGCGTCCAGCAGGCATGCCAAGATCTGGCGGGACGCCCAGGGCTTCGTCGTCGAAGACCTGAACTCGACCAACGGCACCTACGTCAACGGACAACGCATCACCCAGCCAACCCGCATAGCACCCGGCGACATCGTCCGGATCGGACGCTCGCAGATGCAACTGGATGGCTGATATGGCGTTCTCGCTAAAGATCAGCGCGCACTCCGAGATCGGGTTGGTGCGCAACAACAACCAGGATTCGGCGTATATCTCGCCGCACCTGATCGTGGTCGCCGACGGCATGGGGGGCGCTGCGGCCGGCGACCTGGCCAGTTCCGTGGCGATCCGCGAGTTGCGCCGCACCGACAAGCAAAACCTTTCCGATCAGCGCCACGATGAGCGCGCCCCACAAACCGCGCGAGGCGACGAAGAGCCGTCCGATGGCGATGCCCCGCTCACCGGTGACGCTCCCCTTGCCGCCGATGCCCCGATTGCCGCCACTGCCCCGCTCGCCGGCGACGACATGCTGGAGGCGCTCAGCGGTGCTCTCTCAAAGGCCAACGACGCGATATCAGACCTGGTCAACTGGGATCACTCGTTGGAGGGCATGGGCACCACCGTGTGCGGCGCGATGTTCTCGGGCACCCAGTACGGCATCGGCCATATCGGTGATTCTCGCGGCTATCTGCTGCGCGACGGCCAGCTGACCAGGCTCACTCACGATCACTCCTGGGTGCAGTCGCTGCTCGACGCCGGCCGCATCACCCCCGAAGAGGCCGCAACCCACCCGCACCGCTCGCTGCTGCTGAAAGTGCTTAACGGCCAGCCCGCGCACACTCCCGATTTCACGCTGGTGGACGCCAAGCTCGGCGACCGCGTGCTGTTCTGCTCCGACGGCCTGTGCGGAATGGTGGACGACGAAGTCATTCACACGCTGCTCGCCGCCGACAAGCCGTTGGACGACATCGTCAAATCGCTGACCTCGGCCGCCTATCAAGGTGGCGGCCTCGACAACATCACGATGATCGTCGCCGATGTCGTCGACTATGACGAGGCACTGCAACAAGTTCCGCCGCAGGTGATCGGCGCGGCGGCGGCCATGAAGATCCCCGACACGGACTTCTCGGATCCCGCCGGTCTGGAGGAACTGGTCGAGCAGACCGCCCGTGTGCCGCGCCAACGCGTCCCACTGGCCGGCACCCCGCTCGATGACGACCTTCCCGAAGGAGTCATCGACCCGGATCGCTACGAGGCGATCCGCTATACGCCGCACATGCCCGGACGCAAGCGCCGCTGGATCGGCTGGGCGTTGACCATCATTCTGGTCTTGGCGCTGGTGTCCGGAGGGGCATTCGCCGGGCGCGCCTATCTCGATTCGCAATACTTCATCGGCCCCGAAGATGAACAGGCGGCGATCTATCAGGGCTTGCCGGAGGACGTTTTCGGGCACTCCCTGGCCGATCTGGTCAAACCGAGCGAGATCCAGGTCTCCGACCTGCCGCCCTACTACGAGGCCAAGGTGCGCAACAAGGAACTGCGCTTCGACGCAGTCGACCAGGCGCAGGGCACCCTCGACAAGCTCGGCGAGATGGCCGAGCGCTGCAAGGCAGAACGCGAAGCCAGCGGTGAGCCGAGCACACCCCAGGCGCCCGATCCCACCTCCTCGGAGAACCCCGAAGGCTCACCAAGCTCCGGCCCCGAAGACACGGCATCGGCCGAAGATTCCCCGAGCGCCGATGACACCGCCACCTCCATACCGTCCGACCGTCCAGATCTCGAGGCTTGTGGATGATGTCTACGCCCAACACAAGCGGTTCCCAGCCGATCGTCGTCTACCGCAAACGGCGCAATGCGGAGCTTGCGCTCTGCGTCATCGCCGCCGCGCTGGGCATCGGCGGCTACCTGATCACCCACCTCAACCGCGACGATGCACTGCCTGCCAACTGGCCGGTGGTGGCGCTGGGCTGGCTGGTGGTCTGTATCGGAGCGCATCTGATCGTCCGGTTCAAATTGCCCTATGCCGATCCGGTGATCCTGCCCTGTGTGCTGGGCCTCAACGGGCTCGGGCTGGCGATGATCCACCGGCTCGACCTGAGTTTCGATCCCTCCCCGAATGCCGCCACCGGCCAGCTGATCTGGACGGTGCTGGGCGTGATCCTGTTCGGAGTGGTGCTGTTCGCGCTGCGCGACTACCGCTCGCTGCAGGGCTTCAGCTACATCTTGTTCATCGTCGGCATGTTCTTGCTGCTGCTGCCGCTGGTGCCTTTCCTGGCCTCCCCCAACAACGCGGCGAACGGCTCCCAGATCTGGATCCAGGTCGGCGGCTACTCATTCCAGCCGGCCGAGATCGCCAAGATCGTGCTGACGCTCGCGTTCGCGTCCTACCTGACCGAGAACCGTGATCTGCTGCAGCTGGCCGGCAGACGGGTGTTCGGCTTTCAGATGCCCCGGATGCGCGACCTCATTCCGGTCGGCATCATGTGGGCGGCCGCGGTGGTCGTGCTGATCTTCCAGAACGATCTGGGCACCTCGCTGTTGTTCTTCGGGTTGTTCGTGATGATGCTCTATGTCGCCACCAGCCAGGTGCGCTGGGTGGTGATCGGGGTCAGTGCCTTCGCGCTCGCCGCCTACGTCATCGGGCAGTTGGCCCCGCACGTGGCGACCCGGGTCTCCAGCTGGCTGCACCCGTTCAGCGACTACGACGCCAACTATCAGATCATCACTGCCCAGTACGGCATGGCCTGGGGCGGTTTGTTCGGACGAGGCTGGGGCGAGGGACGCCCGGGGCTGACCCCGGTGGCCAGTTCGGACTTCATCTCGGCGGCCATCTACGAAGAACTCGGGCTGGTCGGGCTGCTGGCGATTATCCTGATCTACCTGCTGCTGGTCGCCAGGGGGCTGCGTGTGGCGCTGACCTCGACGGTGATCTTCGGCAAGCTGCTGGCGTCCGGTTTCAGTTTCGTCTTCGCCCTGCAGGTTTTCGCGATCGTCGGCGGGGTCACCCGGCTGCTTCCGCTCACCGGACTGACCACCCCGTTCATGAGCCAGGGCGGTAGCTCGCTGGTGGCCAACTGGGTGATCATCGCCATCTTGCTGGTGATCAGTCATCAGGCCAGGCATCCGCAGATGCCGTCCGGTCCGGCGAACGTCACCAGCCTCGCGGACGAACAGACATCCCTGATCAATATGAACGAGGGTGCGGCCTGATGAACAAATCGATTCGTGGCGTGGCCATTTTCGTCGGCGTGATGTTTCTCGCGCTGCTGGTGAATGCCACCGCCGGATACTGGGTGCGTACCGACGACCTGGTGAACGACCCGCGCAACACCAGGGTGCGCGACGAGCAGTTCGGCGGGCCCCGCGGCCCGATCCTGGCCGCGAACACGCCGATCGTGCAAAGTGTGGAGACCGGCACCACCCCGTATGCCTACCAGCGCCAGTATGTCGATGGTGCGCTGTATGCGCCGATCACCGGCTACTACTCCTACATCTACGGCCGGACCGGGCTGGAGCAGAGCTTTAACGCCGAGCTCACCGGCCAGGCCGACTCACAGTTCTTCGACCGGGCCCTCGACACGCTCGCCGGACGCACCGCGACCGGCGGCCAGGTGCAGACCACGATTCAGCCTGCCGTGCAGCAGGCAGCCTGGGACGCCCTCGGCGGCCAAGAAGGCGGCGCGGTGGCCATCGACTACGAGACCGGGGCCATCCTGGCTTGGGTCTCCACCCCGAGCTATGACGTGTCGCAGCTTGCCAGCCTCGATTTCCCCGCTACCCAAACGGCCTGGGAGGGATTCACCGCCGACGGCTCGACGGTGATGAACGACCGCGCCACCCAAGAGATCAACGCTCCTGGATCGGCCTTCAAGCTGGTGGTCGCTGCCACCGCCCTGGCCAACGGCTACACCCCCGACTCGGTGATCGACACCCCGGCCTCCCTGCCGTTGCCCGAATCGACCCACGAGCTGCCGAACCTGGCGGCCTGCGGCAACACCACCAAGACGATGGACCAAGCCCTGACGCTGTCGTGCAATACCTCGTTCGCGAATATCGGGATGGCGCTGGGGCAGGATGCCATCCGCCAGCAGGCCGAGGCATTCGGCTTCGACTCATCACTGGGCTCCGACTTCGAATCGGCCACCAGCGTCTACCCGAGCGACATGAGTCAGGCCGAATTGGCCATGTCCTCCATCGGGCAGTTCGACGTTGCCGCCACCCCGCTGCAGATGGCCGTGGTCGCCGGCGGTATCGCCAACGGCGGCACCGTGATGGAGCCCTACGTCGTCCAGGAGATCCGGAATTCGAACGAGTCGGTGATCAGCAGCCACGATGCGGAGGTTCGCTCGCAGGCGATGACCGAGGCCAATGCGGCGACACTGACCGAGATGATGACCCACGTCGTGCAGTCCGGCACCGCGACCCAGGCCCAGATCTCGGGAATGACGGTCGGCGGCAAGACCGGTACGGCCGAGACCTCGGCCGGCAGCGACGACCATTCGTGGTTCACCGGGTTCATCGAGGAGAAGCACGTGGCGGTGGCCGTCTACCTGGCTCACGAGGACGCCACCACCGCGACCCCGCTCGCGCGCCAGATCATGGAGGCGCTGCCGTGATCTGCTACCAGCCGGCCCACTTCACAGTTTTCTCAGGGTGCGCTCATCTGCACCGTCCACAATGGTGCGGTGCGACATGCTCAGCTCGGATCCACCGGCGGACCCCCGATGGTCTTCCGCCGGTGTCCGAGCACTCAGCCGCGGCCGACTTCGGGCCGGACTGGAAAGGAATGATCCTATGACCGACGAGCCAGTGATCCTTGGCGGCCGCTATCAGCTGGAAACGATCATCGGGCGGGGCGGCATGGCCGAAGTCTGGCGGGCCAATGACACGCGGCTCGGGCGTCCGGTGGCCATCAAGCGGCTCCGCGTCGATCTCGCCACCGACAGCACCTTCCAGAAACGATTCCAACGTGAGGCACAGTCGGCCGCGGGTCTGAATCACCCGAATATCGTCAGCGTCTACGACACCGACGAGCAGCTGGATCCGGCCAGCGGGGTCTCGGTGCCCTATATCGTGATGGAGCTGGTCGAGGGCCACACACTGCGCGAACTGCTGCGCGAAGGCGAACCGATCAGCGCCCAACGCTCCTTTGAATATGAGATCGGCGTGCTCGACGCCCTGAGCTACTCGCACAAGCACGACATCGTGCACCGCGATATCAAGCCCGCCAACGTGATGCTGACCAACAGCGGCCAGATCAAGGTGATGGATTTCGGTATCGCCCGGGCGGTCTCCGACACCTCGGCGACCATGACCCAGACGGCCGCCGTGATCGGCACCGCCCAGTATCTGTCGCCCGAGCAGGCCCGCGGCGAACAGGTGGACGCACGCTCCGACCTGTACTCGGCCGGCTGCCTGCTCTATGAGCTGTTGACCGGACGCCCGCCCTTCCTCGGGGACTCGCCGGTGAGCGTGGCCTACCAGCATGTGCGCGAGATGCCGATTCCGCCATCCCAGCTGAATCCGGACATCACCCCCGAGATGGACGCCGTCACCATGAAGGCGCTCGCCAAGAGAACCGACGACCGCTACCAGAGCGCCAAGCAGATGCGGGACGATTGCTGGCGGCTGCTCAACGGACAGGCTGTGACGGCTCAGCTTTCCGCTGCCGCGGTCAGCGAGACCCGCGCGACAAGGGCTCTTCCGGTCGAACTCGATCCCGAGTACGACCCCGCCGGATACGATAACGAGGCTCAGCTCGAGACTGCTGCGTCCGAAGTGGTGGATGCGGACGACATCGACGAGCAGCCGAAGAAGCGGCGCATCTCCCCGGCGACCGGTGTGCTGATCGGGCTGCTCGTGGTGCTGCTGGGTGTGCTGGGGTTCTTCGCGTTGCGTATGTCGGGTCTGATCGGCAACAACGATGTTCAGGTTCCGACGGTGACCGGATCGCTGCAGGACGCGGCCGTCGATCAACTGGAGACCGTCCAGCTGCAGGCCAACGTCCAGCACCAAACCGGGCCCGCCGAGGGCAAGGGCACCGTCGTGTCCCAGGATCCGGCGGCCGGTGAAACCGTACTCGTCGGCAGCACCGTCACGATCGTCATCAACGACGGGCCACCGGTCTCACCGATTCCCTCCGGGGTGGTCGGCGCGATGCAGGACGAGGCCGTCGCCCTGCTGAAGGACGCCGGGTTCACCAATGTCGAGCCCATGGATGCTCCGGCCAGCCTCGATACTGTCGGGGCGAAGGAGGGTGAGGTCGTCGCGGTCGACCCCGAGGAGGGCACCGAGGCCTCGACCGACGAAAAGGTCACGCTGTACGTTGCGAGCGGACGCTCCGAGCTGCCGGGAGACATCATCGGCATGCAGGACGCGGACGCCCGGGCGCTGTTGGAGGGCGCCGGATACACAAATGTGACCAGCGACTACCTGGAGCCCGGGGACTCCGACGAGCCCATCGACTACCAGCGAGGCCAGGTCGTCTACGCGGTACCCGCCACCGGCAGCACCGTCGAGAACGACTCCCCGATCGTGCTGTGGCTGGCTTCCGGCGAGTCGGTGATGCCGAATCTGGTCGGGATGACGAAGGCCGAAGCCACCGCGAAACTCGAAGCGCTCGGCCTCACCAGTGTCACCTTCTCGCCCGCCGACGGCAAGGACGACGCCAAGGTCACCGCCCAGGATCAGGACGTCGACAAGGTGCTGCGGCGAAGCGAGAACCCGGCGATCAAGCTCACGCTGGAGAAGCCCGCTTCGTCCTCGCCCAGCTCTTCGAAGACCCCGTAGAGATATTTCTTACTCAACAAGGGTGCAGCCCTGGGGGTTGTGGTTGCCGCCGCTCGCCGGGAAAAGACGAGGCTCGCTTTCCGGCAACCATAACCCCCTGTTTCAGCGTATTGAGACCTGCCCAGCCGGTTCGGTGTTGGAGTGACAGCAACATGCTGACTGCAGATACCGATAGTCGGGACGATTTTGGTTGCCGACGCTCGCCGGGAAAAGACGAGGCTCGCTTTCCGGCAACCAAAATCCCTGTTCCGGGGCGGCGGGACCTCAACTAGCGTTCGCGGTCGTTTGTCCCAGTAGCTAACTGGCGCTCATCAGTGGCGATAGCCCCGTGGCGCGGGCGGGAGCGTCTGCATCTCCGCAGGCCGCCAGCCAGTTGGCGAGCATCTGGTAGCCGCCGGTGGTGAGCACCGATTCTGGATGGAACTGCACGGCCTCGATCGGCAGTTCGCGGTGTCGCACCGCCATGATCACACCAGAGTCGGTGCGGGCGCTCACCTCCAGGCTGTCGGGCAAGGTGGCGGGATCGATAGCCAGGGAGTGGTAGCGGGTGGCGGTCAGCGGATTCGGCAGACCTGCGAAGACCCCGCGTCCATCATGGGTGATCTGCGAGGTCTTGCCGTGCAGCAGCTCGGGGGCTCGTCCGACCACTGCTCCTTCGGCCACACCGATCGACTGCAGCCCGAGGCAGATGCCGAAGATCGGCACCTTGCCGCCCAGCTCGCGCACCACGCGGATGCAGACCCCGGCCTGTTCGGGGGTGCCGGGCCCGGGCGAAAGCAGAATCCCGTCGTAATCGTCGGCCCAATCGGGGTTCTCGAAGCGCGCATCGTCGTTGCGCCAGACATCGACCTCGGCACCGATATGGGCCAGGTAGTTGACCACGTTGAAGACGAACGAGTCGTAATTGTCGATGACGAGAATGCGTGCCATGAGCTCTATTGTCCCTTATGGGCGATGACCGTCTACGCGATGCCCAACGGCAGATCCAAGTATTAACCCTGGCACCGTTGCGGATGATGGCGCTCACTACAAACCCACGGATTGTGCTGAATCCGTCGATGGGGTCGCGCAGAAGCGGCAGAGGATGGTTTTCGAGGAGAGAATGCCCGCAACGCCACAACAGCCCGCGACTCGTCGGATCAAGCCCGGTCTGCCCAGCGCTCGGTGACCGCGGCCCGGCGGATCAAACCTGGTCCGCTCAACACTCGGCAACCGCGACCCAGCGATTCAAGCCTGGACCGCTTACCGCTCGGCAACCGCGACCCGGGGCAGGGCACCCTCGTAGGCGGGCATCGTCACATCGTCCATGCGCTGCTGCTGGTAGCCGAGCTGATAAGCCTGGGCGTACTCCCGATAGATCTGCACATGCTCGTCGGCGTCGAGCCCGGCCTCCAACGCCTCTTGATCGCCGATCGCGGTGATGACATAGGGCGGCGCATACGGCACACCGTGCAGCACCACGGTGTTGCCGACGCATTTGACGGCCGTCGTCGAGATCACTCGTTGGCCCTGGATCGTCATCGCCTCGGCCCCTCCCGCGAACAAGGCATTCACCACATCTTGAATGTCCTGCTCGTGTACGACCAGCAGGTCGCCATCGACACCGACCGGCGTGAAATCGGCCGGAGCATCGGTCAGCGTCACCCGCACTGCGGGACCGGCCACCGGCGCCAGACCGGCCATCTCATTGACGGCCGGATGCTCCGGGTCAAGGGTTGGCTGCGGAGCACCCTGGGCCGCGCTGAGTTCTTCATTCTGCTCTCGCAGCTCGGACGCTCGGCTGGCCAGCTCGGTGTTGCGTTGTTCTGCCTGAACCACCAGTTCGGCCAGGTCACTCGTCCGATCGGGACGCAGGTCGTCTCCCTGCGACGTGATGGCGGTGGCCCCGACGAGCAGCCCGGCGAGCAATCCGACCGCCAGCTTCATCGCTCCGCCGCGAGCACGATGCTTCTTATCTCCGGTTCCGGATGAAGCGCTCGCCCCCTCAACCGACGCACCTGCATCGGTCGCCGACGGACCCGCTCCAGCCGCAGGATCGGCTCGGGCACCGGAAAGGTCGGCCTCCTCGCCGTCGGCAGCCATCCGCGCCGGGGTGCGGGCTCCCGGCTGCTGTTCATGGCTGCGGCCTGTCATGCGGCACAGCCTACCTTGGGACGCCGAAGTCGCTCCTCGGACTCAGTTGGGCATCGGACGCCTTACCGGTCATACTGGACAGGTGGTCTGTGGCCCGGATCCATCGGCGAGCGCGGTAGGCGTAGCGCGGTGGATGTGGGTTCAGCCCTGACCGATCGGGGCGGGGCCACAGTCGGAGATTGATGTCAGTCGAGGAGCGAGTAAGTGCCTGAGTCCAAGGTCCGCAAACAGGCCGCCCAGAAGAAGGTGGCCAAGAACAAGGCGCAGACCGACAAGCAGCGCTCCAAGTCCAAGGCCAAGGCTCGTCTCGCCGGTGGCACCCGCGATTGGGTGCCGTGGGTGTTCATTCCCGTCGGCCTGCTGGGCGTGCTGTGGCTGCTGGTCTTCTATGTCGCAGGCAACCGGGTGCCGGGCATGCAGGACCTCGACAACTGGAACTACCTGATCGGCATCGGTCTGATCGCCGCATCGTTCGGCATCGCCACGTTGTGGAAGTGACGCGCTTCCCCGCGTGTCACCGCTGATCCCTCAGCACAACCAGATCGAGCGAAACGAGAATCAAGCAGCAGTGGCTCGGCGTAGCACGGACAGGAACCTGCCATCTGCCGGGGTCGGATCCGCGTCGGGATTACTTCTCGGCGTGCTCGCGGGCACGCTGTAGATCCTCGGCATATTCATCGTTGACGAGCTCTCCGCGACCGGTCTGGCCCAGCCGGTAGACCGATCGTCCGAGCATGTGGGCCGAGATCGGCGCCACGAAGAACTGCATCATCACCACCAGCACCAAGGTCACGGCGACGTGTAGTTGCTGCATCACGCAGGCCAGACCAGCGCACATCAGCACCAATCCGAGCACCTGCGGCTTGGTGGACGCGTGCATCCGCGCGAACAGCGAGGACAGCCGGAGCATACCGAGCGCCGTGATGAAAGTCAGCGCGACACCGGCAAGAATCAGTGCCACGCCGATCACCTGTAGCCAAACGATCATGGTGTCTCCTGTTCCCGGGCGGTCTGCGCAGGCATCTGCCCGGTGATCTCGGCCTCGTCATCTTCGTCCGCGTCACCGGACGCGTCGGGGTGCACCGGCGCATCTTCGTCGGCCAATTCGGGCTCGGCTTCCCCAGCCGCCTCCTCGGAGGTGAGAACCCGGCGCTGGCTGATCGACTCGGCGCGCGAGAACCGGGCGATCGTGGTCGTCCCGATGAAGCCGACCGAGGTCAGCACCACCAGCAACGGCAGCAGGTCGACGCGTCCGGTGAGAGCCATGATGACCACCACGACACCGACCGCGCATGCGGTGATGACATCCAGCGCCACGGCCCGGTCGAGGTTCGTCGGTCCCTTCTCCAGCCTGATCAGCACCATGCCCATGCTGACCACCAGCAGGGCGAAGCAGATCCACAAGATGGTGATCATGCGTCCCCCTCACTGCGGTCATGCGCGCGCTCCCAGAACTCGGCTTGCTCGGCCTCGCTGAGGCGTCCGGCCTTCATCGAGCCACCCGGCCGGAAACCGGCCAGCCCCAGCTCCTCATCGCTGGCCAGCGCCCGTAAGATCCGCTCCTCCTGCCGCAGCACCTGATGGTGAGCCCGCTCCAACCCTTCGGGGCTGTCGTCCACGTCGAAGATGTGGATGTACAAGGTGCCGGTCATCCGGTGCGCGTCGATCACGATCGATCCGGGCACCAGGGAGGTGAATCCCGCGGTGGCCGCGAGGAAACCGTCCGAGTGGGCGCGGGTGCGCACCCTGATGATCGCCTCCCGGGGCTTGCGTCCGGTGATCGTCACCCAGGCGATCTGGGTTGCGGCGATCACGATGTCTTTCGCGAACACCAGCACCAGTCTGGCAAGGGCAATCGGACGAATGGTGATGCGGCGGGCGGGCCCGCGCGGCACCGGGGCGGCGAGCAGCACAAGCGCCGCGAGCACGAGCCCGGCGACCAGGTTTGCCCAGCTGGGGTCGCCCCAGAGCATGATCCAGATCGCGGTCAGCAGGATCAGGCTGACCGGAGACACGCGCTGCCGCCATAGTTCGGCGACCCGTCCGATGCCATGTTTGCGCTCGCTCATCGCTCACCTGCCGACTGCGAAGGCTCCCCTACCGTTGGCGTGCCGGATACGGGGGCACTTGTCGGGCCATCGCTTGAAGCGTCCGCGGACGGTGCCGGGGTGGCGATCGGCGGCATCACGGCGGGGGTCTGCTCGCCGTCGGATTCGCCGTGGTCGTCGGATTCCTCGTGCGATTGTCCGGTGCCTCGTTCGGAGTCGGGCAGCACCGCCTGAATGTACGGCTCCTGCTCGCGCAGCTCGGTCGCGCTGCCCGCCGCGTACTGGTAGATCGGGCCGGCCAGCACCGCCAGCAGCACCGAAGCCGCCACCAGCAGCACCGTCGAAAAGGTCATCGTCCAGGCAACCGGACGCTTGGTGATCTCGTCTTCGGCGGGCTGCCAGAACGCCATGTTCCAGGCCCGCAGCAAAGCGTAAAGAGTCAGCAGCGAGGTGACCAGACCGCCGGCGATCAGCGTCCAATTCAGTGGGCTGCCCACCGCTGCGGACGCCTCGATCAGACCGATCTTGCCCAAGAAGCCCGACAGCGGCGGGATGCCCGCCAGGTTGAGCGCCGGGATCAGGTAGACGACCGCCAGGAAGGGCCACACCTTCAGCAGCGACCCGAGCTTGGCCAGCGAGGTCGTACCGCCCACCTGCTCCATCAGGCCGGAGACCAAGAACAGTGCGGTTTGGACGATGATGTGGTGCGCGGTGTAGAAGATCGCCGCGGAGAGACCGTCGATCGAGCCGATGCCCACTCCCCACAGCATGAAGCCGATATGAGAGACCAGAGTGAACGACAGCAGACGCTTGATGTCGTCCTGAGCGACCGCGCCGAGGATGCCGGTGATCATGGTGGCCAGCGCGATCACCATCAGGGCCTTGTTGAGGCCGGTGTCGGCGAAGATGGTGCTCTGGGTACGGATGATGGCGTAGATGCCGACCTTGGTCAAAAGCCCGGCGAAGACCGCGGTGACCGGTGCCGGAGCGGTCGGGTAGGAGTCGGGCAGCCAGGCCGACAGCGGGAAGACCGCCGCCTTGACGCCGAAGGCGACCAGCAGCATGACCTCGATCAGCTGGGCGGTGGCCGGGTCGATGCCGTCCATCCGGATGGCGATCTGCGCCATGTTGACCGTGCCGACCGCGCCGTAGACCATGGCCAGCGCGATCAAGAAGATCGACGAGCTGACCACCGAGACCACCACGTAGACGGTGCCCGAGCGAATCCGTTCCCGGCTGCCGCCGAGGGTGATCAGCACGAAACTGGCCACCAGCAAGATCTCGAAGCCGACATAGAGGTTGAACAGATCGCCGGTCAGGAACGCGTTCGAAACCCCGGCCGACAAGATGAGGAAGGTCGGCTGGAAGACCGCCACCGGGAGGCGGCGTCCTTCGGCGGGATCCTGGGTGAACGAGTAGATGAGCACGCAGATGGTCACGAAAACCGAGACCACCAGCATCATCGCCGACAGCCGGTCGGCCACCAAGGTGATGCCGACCGGCGCCGACCAGCCGCCCACGTCGAGGGTGAACGGTCCCTCGGCGGACAGGTAGGCGATGAAGAACGCATCGAGTTGGACGATGCACAGCGCGACCAGCGAGACGACGCGCTGAGCGGTGGCCCGGCGGCCCAACAGCAGCGCGATCGCCGCGGCCGCGAACGGAACGAGCACCGGGATGCCGAGCACCCACGACCATTCGGAGGCGATCATTGGTCATCGCCCCCGTTGCTGGGGTTGGGCGAGTCGTCGCCCTCGCGTGCGGCAGGGCCAGTGGGCCTGGTCGACCGATCTGTTGACTCGGTGGATTCGTCGTCCTTGGATGCAGCGGAATCACTGAGCTGTCCCGTCAGGCGATCCGCCGATTCAGCCGAAGTCGAGGCCTGTGATGGTGCAGCTGTGCCGGACGCCGGAGCGCCCGGTGCCGATGTCGTCCGCTTTTCGGCCGCCTCTGCCTTTGACCGGATGACCGACGGGGCCGCCTTGGGTGTGGCGTCGGGTGAGCGCAGGTCGTGTTGTATCGCGGCCGGGATGTCCTCGGTCTCGTCGAAGATGCTGGCGGCCTGCTCGTCGAGGCTGGCGCCCGAGTCGTCGGTGACCCGCTCGGCAACGGCGTCGCGAGCCGCGGCGAGAGCGATCCGGCGGTCCTCGCGGTCGTCCTGAACCTCGTCGTGACCATTGAGCTGCCAACTGCGGTAGGCCATGGCAAGCATGAACGCGGTCAGCGCGAGCCCGATGACGATAGCGGTCAGCACCATCGCCTGCGGCAGCGGATCGGCCATCTCGGAAACCTCGGACTGCCCGATGATCGGCGGCGCGCCCGCCCGTCCACCGGCCATCAGCACCAGCACATTGACGCCGTAGGTGATCAGCGAGATGCCGATCACGATGCGGCTCAGCGAACGTTCCAGGACGAGCACCACCCCGGTGCCGACCAGCACGCCGACCAGCAGAAGCAACGCCAATGAGGGCGCCATGTCGATCATGGTGTCACCTCGCTACCTTGTTTCGCTGCCGCCCGCAGGTCGGCTCCCACATCTATCTCCTCATCGGCCTCGCTGACCGGAGCGTCATGCGGCACCTCGGGCGCTTCCTCGCCTTCGGCCTCGGCCTGCCGGTCGATCTCGCCGCCGAGCGAGTTCAAGATGTCGAGCACCAGGCCGATGACGATCAGGTACACGCCGATGTCGAAGAACAGAGCGGTCGCCAGGTGTACCTCGCCGAAGATCGGCAGCCCGAAATCGAAGACGGTGGTCTGCAGGATCGTCCCGCCGAACAGCACCGGCGTCAGTGCCGCCGTGGTGGCCAATGTCATGCCCAAACCGAGCAACACACCGGGACGAACCTTCGCGGCCAACGCGAGGTCGAATCGTCCGCCGGCAAGGTAGCGGATCACCAAGGCGATGCCGGCGAGCACACCGCCGGCGAAGCCGCCGCCGGGATTGTTGTGCCCGGAGAACAGCAGGAACAGCGAGAAGATCAGCAACGGATGGAAAACCAGCCGGGCACCGATCTCGAAGACCAGCGAGCGGCGCACCGGGGCGAGGGTGGCAACCCCGGGCAGCCAGGTGCGTCCGCGGCGCTGCCAATTGGGCTGATCGGGGGTGGGCGGCTGGTCGAACTTGGAGACCAGCAGCTCGGCCTGGGCGGCGCGCGGAGTGTGGCGTCCCCACACTTGCTGCTTTTTCACGGCGGACCGCAAGACGGTGTGCAGCTCAACGGGGCGATGCCGTTCCCGGACGAAGATCAGGGACGCCACGCCGGTTGCCGCCGCCAGCAGCACCGAGATCTCGCCCAGGGTGTCCCAGGCCCTGGTGTCGACCAGAGTGACGTTGACGATGTTGCGTCCGTAGCCGAAGGCGAACACCTCTTCGGGGTAGTGCACGGTGACCGGCGGGTGGATTCTGGCGGAGACCGCCACCCAGCCGAGCAGCGCCACCGCGGCACCGACCACCGCGCCCACGATGATCCGCCTAACATGATCGGAAGCGTGCGGCCGGTTGGAGAAATACGGTGGCAGCCGCCGCAGCACCAGCACCATCACGACCAGCGTGACGGTCTCCACCAGCGCCTGGGTGAGCGCCAGATCGGGGGCGCCCTGCAGCGCGAACAGCAGCGAGGTCGCGTATCCGATGAACGCGGTCAGCAGCACCGCCTTCATCCGCCGCCTCGACCGGACGACCAGCACTGCAGCCACGCAGGCCAGCAGCACGATTCCCGCCTGGATGGGGCTGTCCCACGACCTTGGGGCGACCAGGCCGGGAACCTTGCCGATGGCGACCAGCAAGGCTCCGGCACCGACCATGGTCAGCAGGATCACGGTCAGATAGTTCGGCAGCGAACCGGACTGGATGGCTGCGGTGAAGTCAGCGGAGAAATTGTTGAGCCCGATCGTGATCTTCCGGTAGCCCCGATCGGCGGCCGGAATGCTGAATCTCGCCTGGAAATGATTGACCGGGGTGCGGAAGACGAACAGGGCGATGCCGCCGACGATCACCATGCCGGTCGCGGCCAGCGGCCAGCCGAACCCGCCCCACAAGGTCAGATGACCATCCTCGCCGGGGAAGGAGGCCGCATAGGGGCCGAGCAGGTATTCCATCAGACCGGGCATCAGACCGGTCGCGAGGCTCGCCAAGGCGAGCAGCCCGATCGGGACGCCCAGCCGGGCGTCCAACCGATGTTTCTGGGCCTGCTCGACACCCGGCTTGGTGGCGAGAGCACCCCAGCCGAAACGCAGCGAATAGCCGAAGGTGAAGATCGATCCGATCACGATCACGACGAAGATCAGCCACTGGCCTTCGTGGCTGAGCGCCTCGAGTGCTGCCTCTTTGCCGACATAGCCGAGCATCGGTGGCAGGCCCGCCATCGACGCCAGCGCGATGATCGTGGCCACCGCGAAACCCGGCATCGCCCGCGCGATGCCGGAGAGTTCGCGCAGGTCGCGGGTGCCGAACTCGTGGTCGATCGCGCCGACCGCCAAGAACAGGCAGGCCTTGAACATGGCGTGCGCGACCAGCATCGCCAGCCCGGCCAGCGCGATGGCGCGTTCACCAAAGCCGACCAGCACCATGATCAGGCCGAGCTGGGAGACAGTGCCGAAGGCGAGCAGCAGCTTGAGATCGTTTTGGCGAAGCGCCCGGTAGCCACCGATGATCATGGTCGCCAGCCCGGCTGCCACGATGATCGGACGCCATACCTCGACGCTTGCGAACCCCGGCGCGAGTCTGGCCACCAGGTAGACGCCCGCCTTGACCATGGCGGCGGCGTGCAGGTAGCCCGAGACCGGGGTGGGCGCGGCCATCGCCGCGGGCAGCCAGAAGTGGAAGGGGATCTGTGCCGATTTGGTCAAGGCGCCGAGCAGGATGAGCACGGTCGCCGTCCAGACGATGGCCTGGTGCGCCGCGCCCTGCCCGAGCGTGCCGGCGAGCGCTGACTGCACCAATGCGGAGAGCTGGAACGAGCCGCCCGGCAGCGTCCCGAGCATGATCAACCCGCCGAGCATCGCCAGCCCGCCGAAGCCGGTGACGATGATGGCCTGCATGGCGGCCATCCGGGAGGGCTGGCGGTCGTGGTAGTGGCCGATCAGCAAGAAGCTGAAGACCGTCGTCAGCTCCCAAAAAAGGTAGAGGATCAGCGTGTTATCCGTTGTGACAAGGCCGAACATCGCCCCCGCGAAAGCCACGAAGACGCCACCGAACCTGCCGAGGTGGCCGGCGGCGGTGCCGAAATATCCCCAGCAGTAGATCAGGATCAGGGTGCCGACGCCGCCGACGATCAACGTCATCAGCCAGCTGAGCACGTCCATCCGGAAGGCGAACTCGAGGCCCAGCGACGGCACCCAACTGACGTTCTGCAGCGGGAATTCGCCCGCGAAGACGGCGCCGGTTTGGCTGAGGGCCCAGATGGTGGTCGCCGCCGGGACGAGTGCCAGCAGACCGAACGACCGGCGTCCGAGGCCAGAGAACAGGGCCGGAGCGAGCACAGCTGCCACAGCAAAGGTGCACAGCAGCTGTATCAAAAGGCCCTCCACAAGCTCAGCGGGTCGTCAAATTTCAGGGGTAGTCGGTGCGGCGCACCGGCGATCCCGCGCAGAATTGGTGGCGCCGGCCCAGCACCCGAAGGCTGGCGGATGCTCGACCTCCGCCAACAAACCTCGGCAGCGCGAGCAGGCTCGACTGCGATCGGTCATCTTCGGGGATCGCTTTCGAGCCTAACAGGACGCCCAACTTGCTGCCTCCGATCCGGGCTTTTGTAGCCCGCCCGTCATGCGAGCGTTGACGGGGTCGCCGGCCGTCCGGGTTGCCATCGCTCGCCGGGGCCCGACGAAGATCGAGCGGAGACAAGCGAGCTTGTTCTCCCGAGGTCAAGGAAGGGCTGAGGCGCGAATGCACCGGTCGAGAAAAGATAGGCTCGCTTCCCGGCAACCCGGTCGTTCGGCTCAGGACTTGGCTGCAGGACCATTCACCAACACAACCCTCGGGTACCCTGCCCAGGGCCACGATCAGCCCTGGGGACGCAGCAGCGGGAAGAGGATCGTCTCGCGGATGCCGGCGTCGGTGAACAGCATGATCAACCGGTCGATACCCATGCCCATGCCACCCATCGGCGGGGCACCCTGCTCCAGAGCAGCGAGAAAGTCCTCGTCCAATTGCATGGCCTCGGGGTCGCCCGCGGCCGCGGCCAACGACTGGGCGGTCAGGATCTCGCGCTGGATGATCGGATCGATCAGCTCGTTGAAGCCGGTTGCCCGCTCCACACCGCCGATGATCAGATCCCACGCCTCGATCAGGCCGGGCTTCGAGCGATGCCGGCGGGCCAGCGGCTGCGCCACCTCGGGGAACTCGCAGACGAAGGTCGGATTGATCAGTCCAGGCTCGACCAGGTGCTCATAAAGCTCCATGGCGAGCTTGCCGTTCTCCCACGCCGGGTCGTATTCGACCTCGTGCGCATCCGCCACTTTGTGCAGGTGCTCGACCGGCGTGGTGACCGTGATCTCTTCCCCGATGGCCTCACTTACCGACCCATAGATGGTGATCCACTGCCACTCGCCATCCAGGTCGATCACCCGGCCGTCCCCGCGGGTGATCTGATGCTTGCCCGCCACATCGGCGGCATTCATGATCATCTTCTTGGTGAGCGCGGCGATCGTCTTGTCGTCGCCCCACGACTGGTACGCCTCCAGCATGGTGAACTCGGCCGAGTGCGTCGAGTCGATGCCCTCGTTGCGGAAGATGCGTCCGATCTCGTAGACCGATTCGGTGCCGCCGACCATCGCGCGCTTGAGATAGAGCTCCAGCGCGATGCGTAGGGTCATGTCGATGTCGAAGGCGTTCAGGTGGGTCTTGAACGGACGCGCGGCCGCCCCGCCGTGGATCAGCTGCAGCGTCGGGGTCTCGACCTCGAGAAAGCCATCGCTGTCAAGAGTCTCGCGGATGCTCCGGGTGATCGCCGAACGCAGCCGCACCATCTCGCGCGCCTCGGGGCGGGCGATCAGGTCCGCGTAACGCCGGCGCACCCGAGATTCTTCGGACAGCTCCTTGTGAAGTGCCGGTAGCGGACGCAGCGCCTTGCTGGCGATCTTCCATTCGCTGGCCATCACCGACAGTTCGCCGCGCTTGGACGAGATCACCCGGCCGCGCACCCAGATGAAATCGCCCAGGTCGACGTCGGCCTTCCAATCGGTCAACGCCTGCTCGCCGACCTCGGCCAGCGAGATCATCACCTGCAGCCGCTCACCGTTGGAGTCCTGGTTGAAACCGTCCTGAAGCGTGGCGAAGCACAGTTTTCCCTTGTTGCGCAGGAAGACGATGCGTCCACCGATCTCGACCACATCCTGGGTTTCTTCCCCGGGCTCGAGATCGGGCCACCCGGCGCGCACCTGGGAAAGCGAGTGGGTGCGGTGCATATCGACGGGATAGGGTTCGCGATCAGTGCCGAGCATCCGGGCCCGCTTCTCGCGGCGCACCTGCTGCTGTTCGGAGATCTCCGCCTGCTCGGCGAGATCGATGTCTGTGCTGGCTTCGGCTGACTGGTCACTCACCCGGGTGATTCTAGCCGGGCCGTTCAGTCGCTGCGGTGCGCGTCCTGCGGACCGCGTCCGAGTTCGGGGACCCAGCCGGTCAGCCGATCGTCGATCCAGTGCGCCGTGCCTTGCTGGCCGCGGGTCAGGACCTCCGCTTGGCTGGGCGTGGCCATCAGCTCGCGTTGATGACCATCAGGAAACTGCACCTTGACCCAGTGCTGATTACCGGATTGGCCGGCGATCTCGCGCACCGAGACTATCTGGGCGCGAGACGACAAGACGCCGGCCGGCAGGTTCTTATTGCGGGAACCGACCAGCCACGCGACCGCGGCCAGCACCCCAAACCCCATGACCATGGCGACCATGACTATGAACATGACGGCCATCGTCTGCTCCCTTCCTCTTCTCGCTGACGGGTTCCCGCGCCCGAAATCGAACGACGCGCCAGGTATCTCGGGCGCGGGAGCAGATTTCGGGCGCATCTGAATCGTTGCCGCCGGGGCGGCTCCGCGCAGCCGAGGCCGCTCAGGTAAGCGAACCCCGGGTGGCCGGGCCCCGGGCAAGCCCGGCGGCTCGGCCCGCAGCACCCACCGGCGACCCAGGCCCGAACCTCAGGCGTTTGCCAGGATCAGCGCCGCGTTCTCGTCCAGCGCCGCGAGCTTCTGATCGCCGGGCATATCGACCGGACGCAACGCCACCTTCAGGCCGTAGG
The DNA here is from genome assembly GCF_030286045.1 of Propionimicrobium sp. PCR01-08-3. Classification (NCBI taxonomy): domain Bacteria; kingdom Bacillati; phylum Actinomycetota; class Actinomycetes; order Propionibacteriales; family Propionibacteriaceae; genus Propionimicrobium; species Propionimicrobium sp. PCR01-08-3. The sequence continues at coordinate 3,212,974 of NZ_CP127390.1, read as the reverse complement.
TCACGTCACCGGCGGCAGCGATCGTGGCTTTCACCTCGGCCGCACCGAGCAGCGAGCCCTCGGGAGCGGCCGCCGTGCCGACCAGCGGCAGATGCTGATCGGCCCATGGCCCGCCCCAGGGGCTCTCGATGCCGGCGCAGCTGGAGAAGCCGATATGGCGCAGCCACCCGGATGCGGCCGCGGTCTTGACATGCTCGAGCGGCAGAGCGGCGCCGCGTCCCTCAATCGCGCTGCGCGCCCAGTTGAGCACCAGGCCCCAAGCGATCTGCGGGGCCTCTTGGGAGACCTTCTCGAGAACCGCGATCTCCTCGTCCAGTTTCAGGTAGCCCTTCTGCGGCTCCTGACCCTCGATAAAGGCATCGCAGTGCTCCACCCACAGCTGCACGCCACCCCAGTCGAGACCGGCCAATTCGAGCAGCGACTCGGCGAACTTGGCAGCGTCCGCCTTGCCCTTGGGTGCCGAATGCAGCTGAACGGCCTTGATCGGATGCCCCTCGGCCACCAGCTCCGCGACGGCGGCTGCCTCACCGCGGGCCCATTCGAGGGCGCGCTGGCGTCCGGCCTCATCGGGCGAAGCGAGACCGAAATCGGGATCGGACGCGTTGTGGCCGGTGGTGCCGGGCACGCCGCTGACGATCGCCGGCAGGTCCGCCGGAGCACCCTGAGGCCAATCGAGCGAATCGGCATATCCCAGTTCCAGGCCACCGACCCAGTCGCGCTCGGTCAGCCCCGAGACAAAAGCCTCGCGCTCGGCCTCATCGGCCGGCCAGGTGTTATATGCGGACGAGAACAACTTCATGTGAGACTCCTCGATCTACGGTGACGCGTATTAGGCACAAGTCTGGCACGAACGCTCCGGGCCGCCGACAACCGTGTTGCCGTCCGACCCGGGCGGATTCTTGTGAGTGAGCGCTCACTCAGTTACAGTTGGACGCCGTGCGCAGAGCTCAACCCATGTCTCCCGACGAACGCCGGCAAGCAATCATCGAGGCTACCCGGCCTCTGCTGGTAGCTGGCGGCGGGCAGTTCACCATCAAAGAAGTCGCCGAAGCCGCCGGCATCGCCGAGGGCACGATCTTCCGTGTCTTCGACTCGAAGCAGGACATCATCCATGCAGTGGTTGCCGACGTGCTCGACACCGAGTCGCTTCGCCACAAGATCGCGGCGCTCCCGGACGAACCGGACTTCACGACTCATCTGGCGGCGTTGATCTCCCTGTTGACCGCCGACACCGATGTGACCCATGCCGCCTTCACGGCGGCCCGACTCGCCAACTGCGAGGCAAGCCCGGGGCTGGCGCCGCCGGCGTCCACCCCTATCCCGGCGGTTGACGGCACCTCGGCAACCGCCGACGTTCCGGCGCAGACACAGACTGAAACGCCCACGCGCACCTCTGCTTCAACCCCCACCCAAGCGTCCACGGGGAATCCGGAAACTGTCCACAACCCGAGCACCGGCCGGCACCACCAGGAGTGCCCGCCTCCCCCGGGCCACGGGCACGGCGAGATGAGCGGCTTCCAGCAGCGCACCATCGAGGTACGAGCGGCTATCATCGCGTCCCTGGAGCCCTGGCGATCCCAGCTGAGGCTGTCGATCGAACAATGCGCCTTCCTCATCCAAAGCGCCGCCTTCAGCGCGCTGCATTTCGTCTTCGACGACACACTGCTATCCGATCCAGCACTGCTGGCCGACACTCTCGCGCACGGCATCTATAAGGACTGACATGCTTTTCAAACTCATCGGCCGATACATCCGGCCTTACCGCAAGCAGATCCTCGCGGTACTGATTCTTCAGCTGGTGGCCGCCATCGCGTCCCTACTGCTGCCCAGCCTCAACGCGCAGATCATCGATGACGGCGTCGCCAAGGGCGACACCGGCTTTATCGTCAGCCACGGCGGAATCATGCTGAGCGTCGCCGCCGTCCAGGCCATCTGCCAGGTGGCCGCCGTCTACTTCGCGGCGCGCACGTCCATGGCATTCGGACGCGACATTCGCGCCGGTGTCTTCGATCGCACCTTGTCGTTCAGCATCCGCGAGGTGAACAAGTTCGGCGCACCGTCGCTGATCACCCGCAGCACCAACGACGTCCAGCAGGTGCAGATGCTCGTGTTGATGACCTGCGCATTCATGGTCTCGGCACCCATCACGATGATCGGTGGCATCATCATGGCGCTTCGCGAAGACCTCGGGCTGAGCTGGCTGATCGTGGTTGCGGTCATTCTGCTGGGTTCGGTGGTCGGGTTCATCGTGAGCCGGATGACTCCGTTGTTCCAGAGCAACCAGCGCAGGATCGACAAGCTCAACGAGGTCGTCCGCGAGCAGATCGGCGGCATCCGGGTGATCCGCGCCTTCAACCGCGAGCCGCTCGAACGCGAACGGTTCCGCGGCGCCAACGATCAGCTGATGCGCTTGGGATACGCCATCGGCGGCCTGTTCGCGGTGCTCTTCCCCTTCGTCATGCTGGTGATGAACCTGGGCAGCGTCTCGGTGATGTGGTTCGGTGGGCTGCGTATCGACGCAGGTCAGATGCAGGTCGGGTCGCTGACCGCCTTCCTGCAATACCTCATGCAGATCCTGATGAGCGTGATGATGGCGACCATGATGGCTATGATGGCGCCGCGCGCGGTCGTCTGTGCGGAACGCATCATGGAGGTGCTCAACACGGAATCCACCGTCGTGCCGCCTGCCAATCCTGTCACCGAGCTTCCGGAGTCGGGCACGGTGCGCTTCGAGGACGTCGAGTTCTGCTATCCGGGCGCCGATTCACCGGTCCTGTCGGACATCAACTTCGAGTTGCGTCCGGGCCAGACCACCGCGGTGGTGGGTTCGACCGGTTCGGGCAAGTCGACCCTGATCAACCTCATCCCGAGACTGTTCGACACGACGGGCGGACGCGTGCTGCTCGACGGGGTCGACGTGCGCGACATCGATCCCGATGTGCTGTGGTCGAGGATCGGTTTGGTGCCCCAAAAGCCCTACCTGTTCAGCGGCACCATTGCGTCCAATATGCGTTATGGACGCCCGGACGCCTCCGACCAGCAGATCTGGGAGGCCATCACCACGGCTCAGGCGGCCGACTTCGTGAGCGAGATGGACGGCCAGATCGACGCCGAGATCGCCCAGGGCGGCACCAACGTTTCAGGCGGGCAGCGGCAACGGCTGTCGATAGCCCGGGCGCTGGTCAAGCACCCCGAGATCTATGTCTTCGACGACGCGTTCAGCGCGTTGGATGTGGCCACCGATGCCAGGCTTCGCGCGGCGCTGGCCGCCCAGACCAAGAACGCGGCTGTGCTGATCGTCGCGCAGCGCATCTCGACGGTGCGAGGTGCCGATCAGATCATCGTGCTCGACGCCGGACGAATCACCGGCATCGGCACCCATTCAGAATTGCTCGACAGCTGCCAGACCTATCGGGAGATCGTCGAGTCTCAGCTCAGCATTGAGGAGGCGGCGTGAGCGCCACCGACAACCCGGGCGCCGCGAATCGTAGGCGTCCCGAAGACAAACCCGATCTAGCAGAACCGGCGTTGGCCGCCGAAAACACCACCGGCGCCCAGGCCACGAGCACCAAGGACCAGATGAGCACGCAAGCGGACGCGCCAAAGGCAACGCCGGCAAGGGCGAACAAGCGTCCCAAGAATGTTCCGCAGCATGGCCACGGACCCGGAGCCGGTGCCGCCCCGACCGAGAAAGCGGTCAATTTCGGACCGTCGCTGAAGCGCCTGCTGGGCTTCATGAAACCCGAACGGTCACGCTTCATCGTGGTGGTGGCCATGGGCGTGCTGTCGGTGATCGGCTCCGTGGTGGGCCCGAAGATCTTGGGCAAGGCAACCGACGTGCTGTTCACCGGCGTGATCAGCAAGCAGCTGCCGGCCGGCGTCACCCAGCAGCAGGTCATCGACATGCTGCGCGCGGGTGGCCAGGATCAGCTTGCCGACATGATCTCGGGCATGACCCTCACCCCTGGCCAGGGCATCGACTTCACCTCGCTCGGGCATTGGCTGATCCTCGCGCTCGGCCTCTATTTGGTCGCGGCCGCGCTCAGCTTCCTGCAGAACTACCTGCTGAACCGCGCCGTGCAGCGCACCGTGTTCCGGATGCGCGACCGGATGCGCGCCAAGCTCGACCGGCTGCCGCTGCGCTACTTCGACTCCCAGCCGCACGGCGAGCTGCTGAGCCGGATGACCAACGACATGGACAACGTGCAGCAAACCCTGCAGCAGACCCTGGGCCAGTTGCTCAACTCGATCCTGATGCTGATCGGCGTGACGATCATGATGCTGACAGTAAGTCCGTTGCTGACCCTCATCACGGTTCTGATTATCCCGTTGGCGGCCGTGGTGTCCGCATTCATCGGCAAAAAGGCACAGGTGCAGTTCGTCCGCACCTGGGACACCACCGGTGAACTGAACGGCCAGGTCGAGGAGGCCTACACCGGTCATTCGCTGGTGAAGGTCTTCGGACGCCAGCGCGAGGTCGAGCACGTCTTCGATCAGACCAACGAGAAGCTGTTCAATGCCTCGTTCAAGGCGCAGTTCATCTCGGGCATCATCATGCCGGTCAATTTCTTCATCGGGAACCTGAACTATGTGGCCATCGCGGTGGTCGGAGGTCTTCGGGTGGCGAGCGGCCAGATGCCGCTCGGCAACGTGCAGGCATTCATCCAGTACTCGCGCATGTTCACCCAGCCGATGACCCAGATCGCGTCGATGGCCAACCTGCTGCAATCGGGCGTCGCCTCGGCAGAGCGCATCTTCGAGGTGCTGGACGCCGAAGAGATGACCTATGAGCAGACCGGCAAGCTGCCCGCACCGATCCGGGGCGAGGTCGAGTTCCACGATGTCGACTTCTCGTACACGCCCGACCGCCCGCTGATCACCGGGCTAAATATGAAGGCACTGCCCGGCCGGACGGTCGCGATCGTCGGGCCCACCGGCGCAGGCAAAACGACGCTGGTGAACCTGCTGGAACGCTTCTACGACATCAACGGCGGCGCGATCACCATCGACGGCACCGACATCGGGTCGGTCTCGCGTTCGGCGCTGCGCGAGCCGCTGGGCATGGTGCTGCAAGACACCTGGTTGTTCGGCGGCACGATCCGAGACAACATCGCCTACGGCCTGCCGGGCGCCACCGATGAGCAGATCATCGCCGCCGCCGAGGCCGCGCACGTCGACGAGTTCGTGCATCGGCTGCCCGCCGGTTACGACACCGTGATCAACGACGAGGGGACGAACGTCTCCGCGGGCGAGAAGCAGCTGATCACCATCGCCCGGGCGTTCATCAAGCAGCCCGAGGTGCTGATCTTGGACGAGGCGACCTCCTCGGTCGATACCCGCACCGAGTTGCTCGTCCAGCAGGCGATGGCCAAACTGCGCTCGGGACGCACCAGTTTCGTGATCGCGCACCGGCTGTCGACCATCCGGGACGCCGACCTGATCCTGGTGATGAACCAGGGCGCGATCGTCGAGCAGGGCAACCACGACGAGCTGATCGCCGCCAAGGGCGCCTACTACGACCTCTACCAGTCGCAGTTCGCCGCGGCCATCGAGGAAGGGTAGGTCTGTGACCCGCACGCGAGCAGCGGATGTCCTGGCGCGAGGTGGGTGAAGCGATCGGCACCAGCGGTGAAGCCGCCCGCCAACGCTACAGCGCCGCCTGACCCTGACCGGCGCTCCCCACGACTGGCAGTATGGACGGCGTGGACTCACAGATCTTGATGGCGGAGCGTCAGTATTCCGCGCAACGCCGGCGCAAGGGTACGACGGGCTACTGGGGCTTGATCGCGGGGATTGCCATCGTCCCGGGCCTCGTGATGCTCGTCGTATTCCCCCCGATGGGCCTGCTCTACCTGCCCATCGTCGGCGTCGCCGCCGTGCTGGGGATCGGCGTCGCCGCGGTGATCAACAAGACCAGCACGGCTCAGCAGGCGGGTGCCGCCTCGTCCGGCCCCGTTTCGTTCGGGCAGGTCTACACCATGGCTCCGCCGGCTCAGGTCTGGCCGGCACTGCAACAGGCGGCCGCCACCCAGGGCCTGTTCGGAGGGATGATCGGCCCCACCACCATGCAGGTCAACCGTGCCATGGGTGTCGTGACGCCGAGTTCCAAGGTGCTGATCGACGTGAGGCCGTCGTACGATCGTCCGGGCATGGGCGTCGTGAGCATCCTCGCTGAGCCGACCCTGCCGGTGGCCTCGGTCGACTATGGACGCCACCAGGGCATGGTCAACGCGCTGTTGTTCGCGGTGCCACAGGCCGGTCCGGCGATCGGTCCTGGCTTCACCACGTACTGAGCCCGAACCCGCCCAGCCTCCCGATCTCGGTGAAGTCGGCGCCGTTCTGTGTGTCTGCGCCGTTGCCGTACGACGACGGTTCGTGAACTGCCCGGCACCGGCGTCCGAGCCCAACCCGGGGTGAGCGATTCTGACTGCGGTACGCGTCGGACGCCGGCTCGGCAGCAACCCGGCACATGGTTGCCAATGACCCCGGGAATCCTGGCGAACGGACGGTAATCTGGCTGATCGTGGAACCTGAAGTCCTGCGCGACGCCGACATCTTGGCCGATGAGCGCCGCCGCAACCGTAAATACAGCCGCGTCTACCGGATCATCACCGCGGTTTTGCTGCTGGCGGCAGGCATCGGGCTGGTCTACGCGGGATTCCAATCCAGTACCCGTTCGGGCTGGATCGTGCTGATCGGGCTGGTCGCCGTGATCGGCGTCGTCTGCTTCATGGTCTGGAAGATGGACCGCAAGCGGCCCGAAGATCTCGTCACCACCGGCCCGTGGTCGTGGGGCCAGGTGTATTCCGGCTCGCAGACCAGGGAGATCTGGAACTCGATGTCTCCCATCCTGATGCGTTACGGCATGGGCATCACCCGCATCACCCCCACCACCGCAATGCTCGACCGCAAGGGCAGCTTCTTGTATCGCAAAGGAATTCACCTGGTCGACGTGCGCGATTCGATCGAACATCCTGGGTGGTTCGTGGTGACCGTGCAGTCGGCGCCCGATCTGCCCACCAGCCTTACCGACCTGGGACGGGGACACGGCATCAACACCGAGCTGTTGAGCGGGATTCCCGGCTATCGTAAGCCGGACGACGCTGATCTGATGGTCGGCTGAAGCATGCCCGGCGACACAGCCGGGTGGGGCAGGATAGAAGGCATGGAATCTGAGTTGCTGGCCGGGCGCTACGAGCTCATCGCCCAGGTCGGCGAGGGCGCGACCGGACGAGTGTGGCGTGGCTTCGACACGCTGCTCCGGCGCTCCGTGGCGATCAAAATCGTCGACCTCGCCGCAGCGACCGATCCTGCCATGGCCGAGCGGTTCCGCCGCGAGGGCGTCGCCATCGCCGGGGTCAGCGATGACGCCATCGTGAAGGTCTGGGACACCGGCACCGACGACAAGCGCGGCTGGCTGGTGATGGAGCTGCTCAGCGGCCCGAACACCAGCAAATTGGTCAAAGAAGGCGGGCCGCTCAGCTATCAGGTGGCGCTGCCGATGCTGGCCGACGTCGCCGATGGCCTGCAGGCCGCCCACGACGCAGGCATCACGCACCGCGATGTGAAGCCCGCGAACATCGTCCTTGATGCGCAGCCCGACACCGACGGCACGCTTCCCGATCTGATGGCTCACCCCGAATTGGGACGCCCGGTCCTGGTCGATTTCGGTATTGCCCGCATCGTGGATGAAGCAGGCAAGCAGCTGACCCGCCCAGCCACGGCCATCGGCACGGCCGCCTATATGTCGCCCGAGCAGGCCCGCGGCATGGATGTCGGATCGGCGTCCGACATCTACTCACTGGCCTGCGTCGCCTACCACCTGATTCTCGGCAGGCCTCCCTTCGTCGCCGACAGCTCCATCGCGGTCGCGCATGCGCAGGCGTTCGATACCCCGGTCCCGCTGCTGGAACTCAGCCCCGATATCCCCCCGGCCCTCGACACCTTGATCACGCGGATGCTCGCCAAGGACGCCACCGTGCGTCCGAGTGCCCGCGAGGTGGCCCACGAATTGCGCGCCATCAGCGTGAATCCGCAGATGGCGCCGACCGTGCCGCTCGATCCCGGCGCCACCCAAATGATGGAACCCACCGCCGAGACTCAGCTCATCCCGGGGGGCCGCCGTGCGGTGACCCCGCTCGCCGAGACCCGGATGATGACCTCGGGAAAAGACCTCGCCTCGTCCCCCGACGAGTCTGCGCCGATTCCGGACACAGACTCGATCGCCGGCGAGCAGGCCGGTGACGCCCTGGAACCTTCCGGAGATGACTCCGGATCGGGCGGCCGCAAGTCCGGCATCACCAAGCATTGGGGACGCTGGCTCGTCGGCCTGGTGATTCTTCTGTTGATCGCCGCTCTCGTCTACTCATGGACGAGGACGAACGCCGAGCCGCAGTCGAGCCCCACCGTCACCCTGACCTCGACCGCGACCGCCGCCCCGAGCACAACCGCTCCGGCACCGACGACCAGCTACCCCACGACCCAGGCGCCGCCTGTCACCACCTACGAGCCGCCGCCCACGTATGCGCCGCCCACCGTCACGGTTCCGCCGACGACCATCCAACCGACAATAACGAGCAGCACTGGGCCCAGTGGGTCAACGACCACGACAACCACCAGTCCGCCCACTGAAACGACCGAAGAGGCTACCGAGGGGACTTAGTGACAGTCGCCATCGCGAGCAGCCCCGTTGCTGCCCTGTAGACCTCTGTTGACCCGCCATCCCTATGTGGCTACCCCCCTTGGGCCCGTCTGCCAAGTTCTTACCAGTCGATCCCCCCAACGCGCATGGGCTGGTGCCCGCCGCCACGCGACGACAGCGCAAACCGGTGATCGTCTGCGGTGCTCAAACAAATGGTCGGCCGAAGCCGAACTACTGGTTCCGGCTAAGATGCTGCGTGCTCGCTGATTGAAGCTGCACGCCGTGCCGGACGCGACTTTGCACTGCCGCGGGCATGACGAAAGGACCCTTGTGGAATCCCATTTGACGAACGTCTATGAACAGATCATTGCCCGCAATCCCGGCGAGGCAGAGTTCCACCAAGCGGTGCGCGAGGTCTTCGACACTCTGGGACCGGTCATCGAGCGCAACCCGCAATACACCGAGGCCGCCGTGCTGGAACGTATCTGCGAGCCGGAACGCCAGATCATCTTCCGCGTGCCGTGGACCGACGATGCCGGCAAGGTGCAGATCAACCGTGGCTTCCGCGTCGAGTTCAACTCCGCGCTCGGCCCCTACAAGGGCGGGCTGCGCTTCCACCCCTCGGTCTACCTGGGCATCATCAAGTTCCTCGGCTTCGAGCAGATCTTCAAGAACTCGCTGACCGGCCTGCCCATCGGCGGCGGCAAGGGCGGCGCCGACTTTGATCCGCACGGACGCTCGGACGCCGAGATCATGCGGTTCTGCCAGTCGTTCATGACCGAACTGGCCCGCCACATCGGCCCGCAGACCGACGTGCCCGCCGGTGACATCGGCGTGGGCGGCCGCGAGATCGGCTATATGTTCGGCCAGTATCGCCGCATCACCAACCACTACGACGCCGGTGTACTGACCGGCAAGGGCCTCACCTGGGGCGGGTCGCTGGTGCGCACCGAGGCCACCGGATATGGCCTGGTGATGTTCACCAAGCGGATGCTCGCCACCCGTGGGTTGGAGTTCGAAGGCAAGAAGGTCGCTATTTCAGGTTCGGGCAATGTGGCGATCTACGCCACCGAGAAGGCCCAGGCCCTCGGCGCAAAGGTGATCACCAGCTCCGATTCGTCCGGTTATGTGATCGACGAGCAGGGTATCGATCTCGAGCTGCTGAAGCAGATCAAGGAGGTCGAGCGTGGACGCATCTCCGACTACGCGATTCGCCGCGGCGGCTCGGCCAAGTTCATCGCCGGCGGTTCGGTCTGGGATGTCCCGGTCGACGTCGCGCTGCCCTGCGCCACCCAGAACGAGCTCGACGGGGACGCCGCCCAGACGCTGTTGGGCAATGGAGTCGCGGCCATCGCGGAGGGCGCCAACATGCCCTGCACTCCGGAGGCGATCCTGGCCTTCCAGAAGGCCGGGGTGCTGTATGCGCCGGGCAAGGCGTCCAATGCCGGTGGTGTGGCGACCTCGGGCCTGGAGATGCAGCAGAACGCCTCGCGCGATTCGTGGAGCTTCGAGTACACCGAGAACCGGCTGTCCGAGATCATGACGAACATCCACGACACCTGCGCCCAGACCGCCGAGGAATACGGTCATGCGGGCGACTACGTGATGGGCGCCAATATCGCGGGCTTCACGAAGGTCGCGGACGCAGTTATCGCCCAGGGCCTGATCTGATCGCAGGTTCCGGCGGAGCCGGTGACCGTCATCCCCGTAGTCATCGGGGGTTTCGGGGATGGCGGCCCGCGCTCTGCCGGATATGCAAAGTCATCCCCCCGGTCGCCGGGGCTTCGGGATGGCGGCCCACGCTCTGCTCCGCCCGGTATGCAGAGCCATCCCCCTGGTCGCCGGGGGTTTCACAGGCGGCAGGTCACGTCGGGACGACTGCCTGCGTCCCGCGAATGGGCAGGCTTCTTGCCAACCGAGCCGCTTCATCAGTGGCATCGGGCAATCGAAATATTCCTGCAGATTTCCCTTACACCCGGTTATCCCTTGTGGCCCCGGCGACTCGTTTGGTTAGGATGACCAGGTGATCTTCAAACGAGTCGGCGAAGACAGGCCCTACCCCGATCACGGGTACACCCAGCGCGAATGGGCATCGATCGCCCCGCAGCAGGTGCGCCTCGATCAGCTGGTCACCACCAAACGCACCCTTGATCTGGATGCTCTCTTGGAGGAAGATTCCACCTTCTTCGGTGATCTGTTCGCGCACGTCGTGTCATGGCATGGCGACTTCTACCTCGAGGATGGCCTTCATCGTGCCCTGCGCGCCGCATTGCAGCAGCGCCAGACGGTTCATGCCCGGGTCCTGGATCTCGACGATCCTTCGAGTGAAGTAAACTAACGCCAATCCACCCGGCCTGCGGGCCCCAGCATTTCAGGAGCAACTGTGAGGAGTTCGGTTCGCCGGTGGGCCACCCCGATAACTTTGCTCGTCCTTCTGGCATTGCTCGGATTCGGATTGTGGTGGGGCTGGGGGCAACTGACGAGACCGGTCGGTGACCAGCCCGAACCGTGCGTCACCCAGTCGGCATCGACGCTGACCAGTACTCAAGTGACCGTCACCGTGCTCAACGCGGGAGGGACGGCAGGCCTGGCCGGCCAGGTCACCGAGCAGCTCACCACCTACGGATTCCAAACCAAATCACCGGGCAACAGCAGCGAAGAAGCCAGCCAGACGGTCGTCGTCGGAGCCACCGCGGACGCACCGGAGGTGCAGTTGGTGACGGGGTTCTTCACCGACGCCGAGGCGCGAGGAGACGATCGGACCGACGGCACCGTCGATGTGATTCTCACCGACAACTACGCAGGTTTCAACAACGATGCACCCACCGAGATCGAGGTATCCGGCGGCGTCATCTGCGTCCAGGAATCTTCGGCGCCACCTTCGGACGAGGCGACCACCGAAGGCTGAGCCAACAGGTAGCGCTCGCATTGCGATCATCAGCGCTGCCGCTACCCGCCCCGATCAGCCCATCGGAGCGTGGACGATCGTCGGACCCGACGGGTCCCATGAGACGACGAGGCCGTCCACGATGGTCATGTTCGTGTCTCCGCCGCCGAAGTCATCCACTTCGTTGCCATCGCGATCGTAGATCTCATAGCGTCCGTACTCGACCTCGGCGGCGAGCAGTGACCCATCGGCTGACACGGCAACGACCGACCCATCGGTCGGCAGCTTATGTCCGGACGGCTGGAGGACGGTTCCGTTCGCGTAGTCGGCCACGACCGTACCGTCGGCGTCCACGGCCTGCACGGTGCCTCCCATCATGAGGTCTTCGACCGTGAAGAACACGCGATTGGTCGACGAGGGGGTCAGCGGCTCACCTCCAGGACGCACCCGGCCCACCTCGTTCTGGTTGAAGTCGAACACCGGGCGTTCTTCGTTGTCAAACCAGCCTTGTGGGAGGGTGTAGCCGTCCCAGACCCACACCACTCTCTCCTCGTCAGAGGTGTTCAGATCCTGCTGAACGGTGAACTCTCCGGTGGACGCGTCCACCACACCGAATGCCGTGCTTGTGTAGCCGGAGCAGCCGATGTGGGTGCTCAGCAGATAGCAGTCGACGCCCACCTCGGGATAGACCGTTTGCCAGTTGATGATCCCGGAGCCGTCCAGCGCAATCGACAACAGCCGTGTCCCGCCCGGATCACCTGCTGCCAAGATCACGTTGCCGTCGCGTTCTCCGAGTGGAGTGACGGAATGGATGACTATCGGCGCCGCGTAGAAGGCATCCACCGAGCCGGTGTCGAGATCGATCCGCAGCAGCGCGCTTTCGGTATCGGTGTATTCGACGCAATATGCGTTTCCGTCAATGACGGCACCGTCTCCACAGATGGCCCCGTCGACGCGCCAGAGCTCCTGCCCGGAGCTGAGATCGAGCCCGGCGAGCGCGTCATCCGACGACAGCGCGACGACCGACCGGCTGAACGAAACTCCCGCCATCAGTCCGTCCGCCGACCAGGAGGTGCTTCCTCCCGCGTACCGCTCATCGAGCCAGGCATTTGCCGGGCCATTCGGGTGAAAGATCAGGTTCTTGTCGCTGTTCCATGGACGCACAAAGGCCACCACGATCACGACCACGGCCACCAGCAGGACAGCAGCGCCGCCGAGCACGATCGTCCGTCGCTTCTTCGGGTTCGCGCCGACAGGTCCCGGCTGCTGGGGACCGAAACTAAAAGTATGCGGGCCCGGCTGCTGCTGCCAGGGCGGGGGCGATGGCTGATAGGGCTGTCCTCGGTAGGGCTGCTGAGGGCCCGGCGGTGTCTGCCCTGGGTATGGCTGTCCCGGCTGCTGATAGCTGAAGCCTTGCCTCCCCGCGGGTGGCGCCGGTGACTGGTGTTGGCCGAACCAGGGTGGCTGATCGGCAGGATACGGCGGACGCTGATCGGCAGGATACTGCGGGTGCTGATCGGACCATCGGGGATCACGGCCCTGATAGGGCGGGGGATTGCTCATGCTTACCTCCAGCTCTCCTGCCCTGATGCGGCTTCGTCACCTCATCAGAGGGCATGCCGAACATCTTATCGGTCAGGCAGGCCGCCCCTTGCCGCAGGCACCAAGGCTCAATTCGTCGGCGTGGCAGGCGCTTCGGCTTCGTGGATCATGAGGCGCGCTCGTCCGGGTCATCGGATTCCCGGCCGGGTTGCATCGCAGCCTCCCCCGGCCTGATCTCCGGCTGAGGCCCGATGGCCGGAAGCTGCTCGGTCCCCCAGATCGCCGAGGCCAGCTCCACATCGGGAGCCTTTGGGTCTTCTTCGTCCGGTTTGAAGTCGCCGGTGTCGGCGAGCACCGCGCGCGCCTGGGCCATCGACAAGCCCGTGAGTTCCAGCATGTCCACCAGGACGGCACGCAGCATCGAGGTCATCGCCGCGCTGCGCCAGTCTTCCGGGTCCTCGACCAGGGTTGAGGGTCCGAGGGTGCTGGCCAGCCGCATCGCCTGGTCGCGAGCCGATGTCGGACGCTTCCAGTCGGCGATACCCTTCGATATCTGCTCCAAGAGATCGGCGGCGTGCCACATCGGTGCGGCGATCTCCACCATCGGCCCCACCTCGGTGACCATGCCGCGTCCCTGTCTTTGCATCATCGACAAGGTGACATGCATCCGCTCGACCAACCCGAGCATGCGGTCGAGTTCAGCCAACGCGCCTCTCGACCCGAAAGCACGCGGGCTGACGGCAGCCGTCTCCTGAGCGGTGGTGAGAGCCCGCCTGCCATCATTGAGCAGCTCACGCAACGAGGCGAGACGCCCGTGCAACTGCGAGATCTCTTCGAAGTCGCCGTTCAGCAGACCCTTGCTGAGCCGGCGGGTGATCTTGGACGCCTCCAGGATCGCATAGGTAACGTAGCGCCGAGGCCTGGTCATCACGTTGGTCGGCAGGATCACCGTCGCCGAGATCGCGAATACGGCTCCCACGACCGCGCTCAGGAACCGGTCGAAAGCCGTCACGGTCGACGACCCGGAGTTCATCAAGGCGATGGTGGCGGCCACAACCATGGATTGAATGGCCATTTGGAACGCGACCATCTCGGAGCGATCGATCAGGCGTCCGATCAGGGGGCAGATCAAGAAGAGCAAGAAGAGCTGCGGCGCACCGAACCCCCAGTACTGGCCGACGAGGCCCCCGATCAGCACGCCGATGCTCGCCCCGGCACTCATCTCGACGGCTTTGCGCAGCTCACGGTTGCGGCTCAGGCCCATGGAGACGAAGGTCACGATGGGGGCAAAGATCGGCGCCGGATCATTCAGCACGTAGTAGCAGAACACCCACGACAAGGTTGCGAAGAACGCCGTCTGCAAGGTGGGAATCGCTGCACCCTTGACGCGGATCCGGCCTGCGCGGACATTCGCACCAATGTAAGACGCCCAACGGTCCCACCAATGCTCCATGCGCGATTCACTCACTGGGACAATGCTACTCGGCACGCGAGGCTCGCTGAGTCTTGCAGCAGGCCCGGCGGACGATAACGTTGGGGACGCCGGGAATCGGGGCGCGGGTCAACCATCTCGATTTCGATCAAGGAGAGAAAACAATGACACCGAGTACAGCGGGCATGGCCACCGGAGTGGTGGGAGTCATCGGCGTCCTCGCCGAGATCGCCCTATTGGCGTGGCTGATCTTTTCGTCGCACAGCACGGCCCGCAAGCTGGCCATCATCGGCATGAGCCTGTTCATCGTCGGACGAATCGTTGCCGCCTTTCTGCCGATGGCCGCCGCCTCGCTGGGGATCGGCGTGATCGCCTTGAACTCGGTGATCACCGGCGGTCTGTGGATCGCGGGAATCGTCTGCCTGCTGATGGCGTTCATGCGATTGGACGCGATGGTCACCGGCCACGAGCATCAGCCCGGATCCGCTCCCCGGCAGCAGCACTGGGCGTCCGGCCCGCAGGACAGCTACCGTCCTTATCAGGGCAACGCACCCCGAACCGACTACGGTCCCGAGCAGGGCGACAATCCGGGCGGCCCCCAGAACTATCGTCCCGGCCCCTGGTCCGGCCAGTAACAATACGGACGGCCACGCGCGCCGAGGTTCCACTGTGTATCCGGAGCACGGAAGCCGGCCGACGGCGTCCATGCTGGTTCTCGAACCGAGAAACTCCAGCGATCGAGCGTCGCTGATGGGGTTCTCGCCATCTCAGATCAAAGTGATCGGCTACCGCCGCCGAGACGAGCCTTCGCGTGGCTAGCTGTGGGCAACCGGACGAGGATGATGGGCGAGGTCTTCGGGACGACGCTTGCGGTGCACGGCGTAGCAGATGCCGAGCATGATGAACCACACGGGCGTCGCGATCAATGCGATCCGGGTATCGGGTTCAAAGGCCAAGATCACCAGCATGCCGACGAAGAACACCAGCACCAGCCACGACAACCCGACACCGATCGGCATCTTGTACACCGACGCTTCGTGCAGTTCGGGATTACGGCGGCGGAAGACGAGATAGCTGGCCAAGATGATGCTCCACACGAAAATGAAGAGCACCGACGACACCGTGGTGGCGATGGTGAAGGCGCCGATGATGGTGTCGGACAGGTAGAGCAATGCGATTCCCGGGAGCAGGCAGCACACCGAGAAGATGAGGCCGTTCGCCGGCACCTTGTGACGGGTCAGGCGTCCGAAAGCGCCCGGGGCCTTGTCGTCCAATGACAGGCCGAAGAGCATCCGGGAGGTGGAGTAGATGCCCGAGTTGGCCGATGACGCGGCCGAGGTCAGGACAACGAAGTTGACCACCGAGGCGGCCGCACCGAAGCCGACCATCGCGAAGACTGAGACGAAGGGGCTCACGTTCGGGTCGATGGACCGCCAGGGCATCACCGCCATGATCGCGGTCAGCGCCAGCACGTAGAACAACATCACCCGCAGCGGGATGGCGTTGATGGCCTTCGGCAGCGTCTTCACCGGATCCCGGGTTTCGGCGGCGGCCGTGCCGACCAGCTCGATGCCGACGAAGGCGAACAGCGCGATCTGGAATCCTGCCATGAATCCCTTGCCGCCGGTCGGGAAGAATCCGCCGTCGTTCCACAGATTCGCGACCGAGGCGTGGTAGCCCTCGGCCGAAGTGAACCCGACGACGACCATCACCACGGCGACGGCGATCAGTGCGACGATCGCGACGATCTTGATCATCGCGAACCAGAACTCGACCTCGCCGAACAGCCGGACCGCGATCAAATTGAGCCCCAGCAGCAATAACACGAGGCAGGTCGCGGGCAGCCATTTCGGGACTCCCGGCCACCAGAACTGCACATACGAGGTGACGGCGATCAGGTCGGCCATGCCGGTGACGATCCAGCAGAACCAGTACGTCCAGCCGGAAAAGAACCCGGCCCACGGTCCGAGCACATCTTCGGCGATGTCGCGGAACGACTTGTAGTTCAGGTTCGACAGCAGAAGCTCACCCATCGCCCGCATCACGAAGAAGAGCATGATGCCGATGATGGCGTAGACGAGCAGGATGGAGGGCCCGGCCAGTGAGATGGTCTTGCCGGACCCCATGAACAAGCCGGTGCCGATGGCGCCGCCGATGGCGATCAGCTGAAGATGCCGGTTGGCGAGTCCTCGCTCGAGGGTGCCATCCGATTGGTCGTCGGACGACCCGGTCCCCGGGGCCGAAGGGCTGGTCTGTTTTTGTTCTGTACTCACGTGGGCTCTCCTTTGTCTCCGATCGACCCGGTGCCGATGAAGACGGGGGTAGGCGCCTTACCTACTCGGGGAGAGATTACTCGCGTGCCTGTGAGCCGGATACAGCCACCCCGGATTCTTGCTGCGGGTCACAGGGACGAGGCGCCGGATCCAGGACGAGCCGGTCAACCAGATGCTCATGGCAATGGTTGACCGGCTGCGACCGGCGGATCGCTAGCTGCCCGGTACCGGCGGTCTCTCCCGCTTTGCGGTTTCCACGACCACTCGCAGATCGTCGTCAGTTGTCCAGGCGCCGTCCGGCTGATCGTCCCAATCGTCCTCGGTCTGCGCCGTGATATCGGCCTCTTCTGGGGCTCGGACGCCCGCGGGAGGCGCGGCGTCGGCTGCCCCATCGGCAATCTCGTCACTAAGGACGAACTCGTTCGCGAGCACCGAGTAAGGCGGCATGGTCGCAGGCTCGTGACCCTTGCGGACATCGTCGGGGTGCCGTTTGCGATGCACGGCGTAGGCGATGCCCAGGGCGATGAACCAGATGGGTGTCGCGATCAGTGCCATCCGGGTATCGGGTTCGAATGCCAAGATCACCAGCATGACCACGAAGAATGCCAGCACCAGCCACGACAGCCCGATACCGAACGGCATCTTGTAGGGCGATGCCTCGTGTAGCCCGGGGGTACGTCGCCGGTACACCAAGTAGCAGCACATGATGACGCTCCACACGAAGATGAACAGCACCGACGCCACCGAGGTCGCGATAGTGAACGCTCCGATGATCGAGTCCGACAAGTAGAGCAGGACCACCCCAGGCACCAAGCAGCAGCAGGAGAAGATGAGCCCCTTGGCCGGTACCTTGTGCCTGGTCAACTGCCCGAAAGACTTCGGCGCCTTGTCGTCCAACGACAGCCCGAAAAGCATTCTCGAGGTGGAGAAGATGCCCGAGTTGGCCGACGACGCAGCAGAGGTCAGGACGACGAAGTTGACCACTGCAGCAGCTGCGCCGAAGCCCGCCAGCGAGAACATCGAGACGAAGGGGCTCACGCTCGGATCGATGGAGCGCCACGGCGTGACCGCCATGATGGCTGCGAGAGCGCAGACATAGAAGAGCATGACTCGTAGCGGGATGGCATTGATTGCCTTCGGCAGGGTCTTCACCGGATCCTTGGTTTCGGCTGCGGCGGTGCCGACCAGCTCAATGCCGACGAAAGCGAAGAAGGCGATCTGGAATCCGGCCATAAACCCCATGCCGCCAGTTGGGAAGAACCCGCCATCGTTCCACAGGTTCGCGATCGTCGCCTGATGCCCCTCCGGAGAGGTGAACGCGGCGATGAGCATGACGACCGCCACGACGATCAACGAGATGATCGCGACGATCTTGATCATCGCGAACCAAAACTCGACCTCGCCGAACAACCGGACCGCGATCAAATTCAGGCCCAACAGCAACAGCACGAGACAGGTCGCCGGTAGCCACTTCGGCACGTCTGCCCACCAGAACTGCACATAGGCGGTGACCGCAGTCAGGTCGGCCATGCCAATGACGATCCAGCAGAACCAGTAGGTCCACCCGGAGAAGAAGCCGGCCCAGGGGCCGAGGATGTCTTCGGCGATATCGCGGAAAGACTTGTATTTCAGGTTCGACAACAGCAGCTCACCCATCGCCCGCATCACGAAAAAGAGCAACGTGCCGATGATGGCGTAGACAAGCAGGATGGAGGGCCCGGCCAGCGAAATGGTCTTGCCGGATCCCATGAACAAGCCGGTGCCGATGGCCCCGCCGATGGCGATCAGTTGTAGATGCCGGTTGCCGAGACCCCGCTCGAGGGTCTCGTCCGGCTGTGTCGAGGTTTGTGCGACCGGGGGTCTGTCTGATTGATGACTACTCACGAGGGAACTCCTTTGTTTCCAAGCAGAAATTTTCGAGGCGGCAATGTCGATCGATGCCGGCGCCCGCCCGGATGGGCCCGGGAGGAACCGTCCCGATCGCGTTCGCACAACCGGTCGTGATTAAGACGGCCTCCCGGGGCGCCTGCTCAAGGTGCCTTGGTCAAGACCCGGATTCACCGATGCCAGCGATGCGCGTGATCGAAGAGTCTTCGAATCCGATTCCGACGATTTTCGCTACTGCGTGTCCATATGGCGTGGATCCGAGCTTGGTCCGAGCCGGGTACAGACCCGATCAGGCCGCCAACACGTGTGCGGCGGAGGTGAAGCTGTGGCCCCAGGCCAGCGCAACCGGCTCGCTGGTGAGCTCGCCGGCAGCCGTCGACAGGCCGCGAGCCAGGGTCTTGTCGCGGCACAGCGCCTCACGCCAGCCGAGGTCCGCCAGTTTCGTCACGTAGGGCAACGTCGCGTTCGTGAGCGCATAGGTGGATGTGACAGGGACGGCGCCGGGCATGTTCGCCACGGCATAGAAGATGCTGTTGTGCACCTGGTAGGTCGGCTCGGCGTGAGTGGTCGCATGGGTATCGGCGAAGCAGCCGCCCTGATCGACGGCGATGTCGACGAAGACCGAACCGGGCTTGGCTGCCGCCACCATCTCGTTGGTGACCAGCTTGGGCGCCCTGGCGCCAGGAATCAGCACCGAACCGATGACCAGATCAGCGTCCGCGATTGCGTCGTTGATCGCATATGAGGTGGACGCGACAGTCGACACCGAACCATGGAATTCGGAATCGAGCTGGGCGAGCCGCTCAAGATTCACATCGAGAACGGTGACCTGGGCGCGCAGGCCGTGGGCCATCTGAGCGGCGTTGTAACCGGCCGTGCCGCCACCGATCACCACGACTTTGCCGGCCTTCACGCCAGGCACTCCCGAGATCAGCGTGCCGTCGCCGCCGTGGTGCTTGAGCAGGCATTGGGAGCCGACCAGCGTCGACAGGCGTCCGGCCACTTCGCTCATCGGAGACAGCAACGGAAGCCCGCCGCGATCGGTCTGCACGGTTTCGTAGGCGATCGATACGGCTCCGCTCGACAAGAGTGCGTCGGTCTGTGGCTTGTCGGCGGCCAAATGCAGGTAGGTGAACAAGGTCATATCCGGACGCAGGTAGCCGTACTCGGACTCGATGGGCTCTTTCACTTTCAGGACGAGGTCAGCCTGGCCCCAGGTATCGGCAGCCGAACCGATGAGTTTCGCGCCGGCGTGCTCGTAAGCCTCGTCGCTGATCGCCGATCCGAGCCCTGCACCTTTCTCGACGAGGACGTCGTGGCCATGCTGAACCAGTTGATGCACGCCGGCCGGAGTTATGGCGACGCGTGATTCCTGACTCTTGATTTCTGTGGGAACACCGATTTTCATGATCTGCCTTCCGTTACGGAGGCCTGCGCCGTTGCAAGCCCCACGTGAAAAGCGTTCTGGAAATCTGGCCTTGGTGACACCCGTGCGCGTTTTATGCTGAGGATCCTTCGAGATAAGTTTTTCCAATGAGTCGCGATGTCGATCATGCAAGGGCCAAAGCGCCGAAGGATCCGCGTCACCTAGATGCCACCGACCATCTGATTCTGCACATCCTGATGGCTCGTGGACGAATACCCAACAGCACGCTCGCGCAAGCCGTCTCGGTTGCGGAGTCGACGGCACACGCCCGGGTACGGGCATTAATGGACTCGGGAATCATCAGAGGCGTCCACGCAGACTTCGATCTATCCGCCCTCGGACGCCCCCTCGAGGCACTCGTGCAAGTTCAGATCCAACGGAGCTCTCGCGACAAAATAAAATCGGAAGCCTTACGGCTCGCCGAACGTCCGGGTGTTATTGCGATCGACTTCCTCGGAGGCGACTACGACTTGCTGGTTCGGATCGCAGCGAAGAACTCGGCCGATCTGAGCGATTTCGTTCTCAACGAACTGAATGCACATCCCGAGATCGCCAAGACCAAGACGCTCACGGTGTTGGAGCATTTTCGCGGCCGACAGCCGTTCGGCGCGCCCACGTGAAGAGCGGAGGCCATCGTCGCGGCCGCGTAACTGTTTACCACGTGCTATCGGGACCGTCACTCTAATCGTCCGGATGCCACTTGTCGTCATCGCCCTTGGAGTACTTGTCCTTGACGGCTGCCCAGGCCACACGATGAGCGGCTTCTTCGCGGGACTCCTTGCCACGGCGCTTCGATGGGCTCTCGTACTGATCCCAGGCGCTGTTGTAAGCCGCCCGGTAGATGTCTTCGGCGTGTTTGGGGAGTGCTTTGCGCACGGCTTCAGGAAGGTCTTCATTACGTGAGTACGGCATCTTCGTTCCTCCTCATCGAGCGTCCCGACAGGACCTGTGCGTCTCAAGGCTATGCCTGTCGCGCCGGCCGTCAAGTCTGCGCGATGCCACATGGAGCAGCAGTCCACGCCGGAGGCCGGCGACGCATGCGGCACCAGAACGAGAAAAGTCCCGCAACATCACGAGTCGTGATCACTGCTTGTTCTTTCCGGGTGGGCCGAGCAGAGGTTGTTCGCGGCCACCATCAGCCCCGATCGCGACTACCAACCCGGAACAACACAAATAGGGTGAACCCACTAACCGAGGGTTCACCCTATTCCAACGTCCTGCGACATCACACCGCGGTGTTCGACGCGTTGCGTCTCGACCGCTTCGTTAGCTTCGGGAAAACAAGCAAGCCTGATTTCCTCTCAGCCTTCCTCGCGGTATTCGAAGTTTCTCGACCGCTTCGTTGGCCTCGGAAGAACGAGCAAGCTCGTTCTTCTCTCGGCCTTCCTCGCGGTGACGGAGGGATTTGAACCCTCGGTGGCTTGCACCACACTCGCTTTCGAGGCGAGCTCTTTCGGCCGCTCAGACACGTCACCGTCGACTAGGGTACGGCATCGGTCGCCCCAATTTCCAATCGAGCGGGCTGACGAAGCAAGGCCGATACCAAAAGCGGGGTCGCCGTTCACGCAGTGACGGAGGGGTTTGCACCTGCGAGCGGTCGACGATCAACGGCGAGACTCGAAAAAGCCCTTCAACTGCGCCTCTGCTTCGTCCGCAAGGACGCCAGAGACCACGTCGACACGATGGTTCAACCGAGGATCTCGCACCAGATCCCACAGGGAGGTCACCGCGCCTGCCTTCGGATCGAAGGCCCCGAAGACCAATCGCTCGATCCGGGAAGCCACGATCGCCCCTGCGCACATCGCGCACGGTTCCAAGGTCACCACGAGAGTGCAACCGGGCAGCCGCCAACCGTCACCCAGCACACCGGCGGCCCGCCGCAGCGCCACGATCTCGGCGTGCGCGCTGACATCGGCATCTAACTCGCGCTCGTTGCCGCCGACAGCGAGCTCCTCCCCCGCAGCCGACAACACAACGGCGCCAACCGGTACGTCTCCGCTCTCAGCGGCCAAGCCGGCGACCGCCAGCGCGCGCCGCATCGCGCCATCCCACCTACTCACGCGGGGTCAGTTGACGGCCTGCTCGAACGCTTCCCGAACCCTCATCAGATCGACGATCTGGCGCACCAGCTGATCCGAATCCTCGTCGGGGTCACTCGCGATCTGTTCCATGTCGAACTCGCTGACCCCTTGATCGGCGAGCATGTCGAAGTCACCGACCGCATCGGAGTCATCGTCCGGGTCAGGCACCTCCATGCCGAGGTAGTCGATCACATCGCGCGCGATCGGCCAATCGTTGGACTCGATCGAATCACTCAGCAACACCTGAACCGTGCGTCCGCGCACCCGGCACAGCACGAAGAACTGTCCCGCGACCGAGACCAGCCCCAGCGCGCCGGCATCGCCGGGCAATCTGCGCAGTTGATCGCATAGTTCGTCCAGATCGTTGGCCAGCGTCCATGACAACTCGGTGGCTACCGCCACACCGTCCTCACGATAGAGCGCGACGACGAAGTCGACCTCATCTTCGGTGGCGTCTTCATAGTCATCGTCGTAATCGTCATCATCGTCATCGAAATCGCCGTCGTCCTCTTCGTCATCGAGTTCGTCGTAGTCATCGGGCACGATGCCGCCGTCGAGATCGGCATCGTGGTCGTCGAATTCTTCGCCCAGATCATCGGTATCAACGGATTCAGCATCTACGAACTGCTCGTCATCAGCGCTCATATTCTGGCTCCTCACCTGGGCGTACATCACCCATGGTGGCAGATGCAACCGCGCATCGAAAGTCAGGGGTCACTTTGCCACCCCGTCTATGACTTCTCTTGGAGCTGTGCCAAGGTAAGTGCCGTGGATCTTAAGGTACTCGACCACCCGCTGGTGGCCCATAAGCTGACTTGTTTGCGCGATATCAACACCAAGAGCCCGACCTTCCGCGATCTCGTGGACGAGCTGGTCACGCTGTTGGCCTATGAGGCGACCCGCGGCGTCCGGGTGCGTCCGATTACTATCCAGACCCCCGTCTCACAGGCCGAGGGAGTCGCTCTCCAGGACCCGAAACCCCTTGTCGTGCCGATCTTGCGGGCAGGTCTCGGGATGCTGGGTGGCATGACCCGGCTGATGCCGACCGCCGAAGTCGGCTTCGTCGGCATGGTCCGCGATGAAGAAACCCTCAAGCCGTTCACCTACGCCGAACGGCTGCCCCACGATCTTTCCGGACGCCAATGCTTCGTCCTCGACCCGATGCTCGCCACCGGCGGATCGCTGAGCGGATGCGTCGAATTCCTGGCCGAGCGCAAGGCGGACGACGTCACCTGCATCTGCCTGCTGGCCGCACCCGAAGGCGTCGAAAAGTTCCGCCAGCTGGTCGACAAGCTGAGCATCAAGACCACGCTGGTCGTCGCCGCCGTGGATGAGAAACTCAACGAGCACGGCTACATCGTGCCCGGTCTGGGCGACGCCGGCGACCGCCTCTACGGCATCGTCGACTGATCGTCGACCACCTCACAACTGCCGGCCCTGCTGAGGTGCGGTTGATCTGGCGAGCGATGGCCGATGCCGGCCGCACAACTGAGTGCGGCAGATCCGGCCACCGCTCTGGACGCCGCCCAGAACTTGGCTACCTAAGCGGTAGCCAAGCCGTCCCGCGAGCTCGCCGGACCATACCTCAATGAGGGGCCGCATTCGACCCTTCGACCGGACGATGCAGCCAACCGCAGGTCGCCGCCTCGCGATAGGCGGTCAGTTCTGGACGACGGGTTCCTCGTCCGCGGCCGCGTCAGTCTCGGCTGCATCCGCCGCATCGGCGTCCACCTCATCCTCGTCCACATCTTCGGACTCGACCGATTCCTCGGCCTCCAAGGCCTCCTCGGCTTCTTTCTTGGACGCCCAGTCTTCGGCGGTCCGGGGAGTCAGCGGGTCGATGAAGTTCTGCGGCGAACCACCGAGCGTGCCGAGCATCTGACGAACGTTCGACAGCTGCGCGGTGATCGAATCGCGCCTGGCGGTCGCAGCCGCCAACTCGCGTTCCGAATTCTGCCTGATCCCCTCGGCCCGCTGCTTGGCGTCGGCCAGCAACGTGTTGGCCTGATTCTGTGCCTCCCGGACGATCTGAGCCGCCTGTTCGCGAGCCTCAGTGGTCGCGCGCTCGGCATCGGCCCGCGCCTGATTCAGCTGCTCGGTGGCAAGCTCGACCTCACCGGTCTTCTTGTCCAGGGCCGCATTCAGTTCGGCCATCGCCTCGGTTCGCCGCTGGGTCAGCGTCTGCTCGAAATCGGTCGCGGCCTGAGCCGCCTGGGCACGCTGGGCCTCATAGACCGCCTCCGCCTCTTCAAGCCTGGCGGTGGCCTCGCCATCGGCGGCTTCCTTGAGCTGATCGGCCTGCTGCTTGGCCTGCTCCACGGTTCGGGCGGCCTCGGTCTCCGCGTCCGAGCGCAGGTCGGCGGCTTCCCGCTCGGCATTCGCCACCACGTCGGCAGCCTGCTGCGTGGCGTCCGAGGTCAGCTGTTCGGCCTCGGATTGAGCGTCGGCCCGCAGCTCGTCGGCCTCCTCCTGAGCGAGCGTCAGCATCTGCCCGATCCGCGATCCCAGGTTGTTGAAGGTCGGCGGGACGCCGTTGTCGCGCTCGGCGCGAGCGTCCTGTAGCGCCTGCTCCAGCATCTCAACTCGGGCAGACAGATCGTCGCTCGACTGGCGGAGCTTCGCGTTCTCCACCGTCTGAACGGCGTTGTCATCGTGCGCCCGGGTCAGGTCGGATTGCAGTTGCTGAATGTTCGATTGCAGCTGGCTGATCCGTTGCTCGACCTCGCTGGGCTCGTAGCCCTTACGGACAAGGCGGAATGAGGCCTCCGTCATCTTTGATCTCCTTGGCTATTCGGCGGTGTCAGGGTTATTTTCACGGTCGTCATCTGTAACCGTGGGTACAGGTACGGCCAGCGCCTCGATGACACCCGACAGGTGCCCCAGTTCGCTGGTGATGTTGTCTCTGCGGGCGGCAAGCCGCGACACTTCGGCACGTGCTTTCCACAGCATTTCGTCGGCCTCTTTGCGTACCCGGTCTGCGTCGTTGCGCGCCTCGCGCAGCAAGTGGACGGCTTCGGCCCGGGTCTTGCTGGTTTGCTCGAAGGTGTCTTGACGCAGCTTGGTGAGGTCGGTATTCACTCGCTCGCGGATTCGCTTGGCGCTGTCTTCGGCCTCCGCCTTTTGCGCCTGCGCCCTCGAGACTACGCCCTCGGCTTCTCGGTTCGCCGATTCGACCTTGTCGTTGGCGGCCTGCTCGGCCTCGGTGCGGGTGCGCTCGGCATCGGCCTGGGCAGCGCGCAAGGTGGCTTCCGCCTGAGACTTCAGGTCGACGCTGAGAGCGCGCGCGTCCCTGACCTGAGTACGCAAGGTGTGGGTTTGCCGGGCGATCAGCACTTCCAGTTTCTGATGCACCTTGCGGGAGTGCTCGGACGCCGCGGCCCGCGCGTTCTCCTCCGTTTGCACGGCCTCTGCCTTCGCACCGGCCAGCAGGTCGCTGACGACCTTCTTCGTCCAATCGAGCTGCTGCTGAGCCTCTGCCGTGATCCGCTCGTAGTCGGCCTGGGCCGCTGCCCTGGTTTTCTCGGCTTCGGCCTGGCTCACGTCGACGATCGACTGCGCCTCGGCCTTCGCCTGGGCAACCTGCTCCGCGGCCTGCGCAGTGGATTCGTCTGCTGCCCGCTGGGCGTCCTCGACGATGCGGGCTGCATCGGCCTTCGCCTGCTCGATGAGCTTGCTGCACTGCTCGTCCACCTCGGCCTTTTGAGCCGTGAGCCGCTCGTTCATCTCCCGGGTATCGGTGGCGATGGACGCACGCGCCGCGTCCAGCTCGTGTTCGGCCTGTTCGCGTAGCTGCTTCGACTCGGCCTCGGTGCGCGAGACCAGATGCTCTGCCTTGTCCTTGGCGGCCGCCGTGATCTGATCGGCCTCGGTGAGCGCCGCGGCGAGGGCGTCATTCGCCTGTTGCTCGGCGGTCGCCGTGATCTGGTTCGCCTGCGCGAGCGCGTCATCCATCCGCGACTCCGCATCGCTGCGGGCCTGATCCCGGGTGCGCTCGGCTTCTGCTTTCAGCTCGACTGCCTGCTGATGCTGACGGGAGATGTCGCCGTGCATGCGTTCGATGTCGACATTCGCGTCGTCGGCGTCCTGCTTCTTCTTGACCGCGTACTCGTCCGCCTCACGGCGCACCTGATCGGCAAAGTTCTGGGCGACTTCCAAGATGCGCGAGGCGCGACGGCCGATGTCACCTTCGAAGGTGTCCTCACCGTCTAACTCAGCCATGGGGTCCATTCTGCCATCACGCTTCGTTCCCGCTTTCATCGAGTCATCCGAATGAGCCTGCCCGGTTTCACAGGGCCAACGCGCTTCAGTGCACTCCAAATGCATCATCGGATGCACCATCACCGGTCGTAGCGCAATCTGGCGCACAACCAGGCGCGTAGATCGGCCGCCGAGGTCGGGAATATCGATTCCCTGCGGCCTTGACACGCTCCAGCGTGCGCCAGATGAACTATCCAGCGCACGATCAACGGTCGCACTGCAATCTGGCGCACAACCAAGCGCGTGAACCCTCGCAGTCGACATCGATCCTGCTCACTTCAGCACCACCAACGCGCTTCAGTGCACTCCAAATGCGCCACGAGACCCACAATCACCGTCCCCGCGCAATCTGGCGCACAACCAGGCGCGTTATGCGGCGGCCGTGGACGCTGAACTCACCGGCCCACGTACACCGGTTCAGTAGTAGTAGGGGTAGTCAGACCAATCCGGAGGCCGCTTGTTCAGGAATGAGTCGCGTCCCTCGACCGCCTCGTCGCTCATGTAGGCGAGCCTCGTCGCTTCGCCTGCGAACAGCTGCTGGCCCATCAGGCCATCATCGGCAAGGTTGAAGGCGTACTTGAGCATCCGCTGCGCTGTGGGTGACTTGCCGCAGATCTTGGCAGCCCAGGCGAGCCCTTCGTCCTCGAGCTCCGCGTGCGGGACGACCTTGTTCACCATGCCCATCCGGTAGGCGTCGTCGGCCGAGTAGGTGTCGGCCAGGAAGAAGATCTCGCGGGCGAATTTCTGGCCGACCTGACGGGCCAGGTAGGCCGAACCGTAGCCGCCGTCAAAGGACGCGACGTCGGCGTCGGTCTGCTTGAATTTGGCGTGCTCCTCGGAGGCGAGCGACAGGTCGCAGACCACATGCAGGCTATGCCCGCCCCCGGCGGCCCACCCGTTGACCAGGGCGATCACCGGCTTCGGCATAAATCTGATCAGCCGTTGCACTTCGAGAATGTGCAGCCGTCCGGCCCGGGCGCGGTCGACCGTGCTGGCGTCCTCACCCTCGGCGTATTGGTATCCGGCCTTGCCGCGGATCCGCTGATCGCCACCGCTGCAGAACGCCCAGCCGCCGTCCTTGGGGCTCGGCCCGTTTCCGGTGAGCAGCACGCAGCCGATGTCGGCCGACTGCCGGGCATGCTCGAAGGCCAGCAGCAGCTCGTCCACGGTGTGCGGACGAAAGGCATTGCGTACCTCCGGACGATCGAATGCGATGCGCACTGCCGGCACGTCCTTCGCCTGGTGGTAGGTGATATCGGTGAACTCGAAGCCGGGCACCTCGTCCCACAACTCGGGGCGGAACGGATTCGCTGTGGTCTCGTTGCTCATGGGCAGAACCCTATGCCACCAGCGGCGGCATGCGCGGACCAGTTGGCTCGACAGATAACAGCCGGGCTGCCCGGCAAAACAGCTGCTGCAACATTGATGCCCACGCCCGCAGACACCCCCATACACTGGCTGGCGAAATAGCTGATGGCTGGCGACCTGGACACGACGTTGCCTGGCACTATGGATCTGAACTGATTCCAGTCGTCTATTTCACCAGCCAACGCCGCCGAACGACCGCACGTATGGTCGTACGCGTCGGCCGCGCGAGCCGCACCACTTGAATGCACCCAAGGAGTCTTTGATGCACCGCTGCGCCGTGATCGGCAGCCCGATCGCCCATTCGCTGTCACCGCTGCTGCACCGCACCGCCTATACCGGGCTGGGCATCGCCGACCAGTTCAGCTATGACGCCTTCGAGGTGACCCCGGATACCCTCGGCGACTTCATCGCGAGCCTCGGGCCCGAATGGGTCGGACTTTCGGTCACCGCCCCCAACAAACAGGCCCTGCTGGCCTATGGCTCCCCCGATCCGATCGCCGCGGCTCTGCAATCGGGAAACACCATCATCTTCGGACGAGATAAGCTCCCCGGATCGATCGCCCCCGGCCAGGCAGGCCGGCCGACAGCGGTCGGCAAGCACGATCAGCAGGACTATCCTGCGGCACCGATCAACCGGGCAACCGGCAGAATCACCGCTCGGGCCAGCCGCGTGTACAACACCGATGTCACCGGCATGCTCGCCGCTCTTGGACGCATCGGTGTGCGCTCCGCCTCCACGGCGGTGGTGATCGGCAACGGCGCGACCGCGCGCAGCGCGTTCTGGGCGCTCGGCAAGTTGGGCGTCCGCGAGGCAATTGTGCTGGCGAGAAACCCGGAACGGGCACACGCCAGCCTGGACGAGGTAGCGCAGCTTGCCGGAATCTCATTCGAGGTGCAGCCCTACGGGCAGCCGGCACGACTCCCAGAGGCATGGGTTGAAGCGCCAACGGACCAACCCGGAGGCTCAGTGAGCGCAGCGGACTCGGCTGCACCCAAGGCCGACCTGCTGATCTCGACCGTCCCCGTCGAATCGGACGACGAGCTGGCCGCCGCGCTGGTGGCGCAGTCACGGACGGTGTTCGAGGTGGTTTACAACAACTATCCGTCGGCCTTCGACCGCGCCGCGCAGGCAGCAAAGGTGCCCTCGCTTGATGGCCTGGATCTATTGGTCGGCCAGGCGATCGACCAGATCAAGCTGATGACCGGACGCGACGCCGACCCCGAACCGCTGCTGGAGGTCTGCCGGGCCGAGGTACTGCGCCGGTCATGAATGCGGGCGATTCGTCCAACTGGTCGATCACGATCGCGGCCACGTTCATCGGCTCACCTAGAATTGGCCCGTTCGTGCACGACGCACAGACAACTGCGCTGGCTCGGACCAGGAAGCACCCGTTCGGATCGTCCGACGGAGCGCGAGTGCGCTCTCACCCGGACGCGTGGCGGAAGGAAGGCATGAAATAGATGGCCAGGACGCATAAGAAGCAGCGGCCCAAGCTCTCGTTGTATCCGTCGCCCCTGCTTGCGCTCGGCACGACCGCGGCGGCGCTCGTGTTGTTCGCGATCACGTGGCTGTCACGCGATGACGGCTGGCCGGCGCTGGTGTGGGCCATCCCCGGCGTCTTCATCTTCTGTCAGCCGATTACCGGTTGGGTGCGCGGCGAGGCCACCCAGCTCCGGGTGGGATTTCGGAAGTTCGATTTGAGCAAGCTGCACAGAGTCACGATTTTCAATCGCAAGCAGCTGGGATTCAGCTACTCGGTCATGGTGTTGAAATCCAATCAACGGGTTGATCAGGTCTCGGGCGCCTTTCTGACCAGTAAGTCATTCACCAAGCTGGTGGATTGGGTCGGTATCTCTCCGGAGGTTCTTCAGGGCACCTGGAACGATCGCGCGTTGGCCGCCACCCGCCCGGATCTGACGCAGACCCCGCTCGGACGCTGATCTCGGCCGTGAGGTCGGCACAGGGCGGGGCCAGCGCCCGGCGCACCAAAGCGCCCAGAGCTTCGGCCAGAACAAGTTCATGACCTGACCGAAGGAAGGAGCAATCGTGTTCGATGACCTCGGCGCACCGGTGGACCTGTCGTATCCACCACGCAGAGTCGTGTCCCTGGTCCCGTCGCTGACCGAGGCCATCGCGCTGAGCGTGCCGGGCGTCCTGGTGGGAGCGACCGACTGGTGCGTCCGGCCGCCGGGCCTGCAGGTCGAGCGGGTGCGCGGCACGAAGAATCCAGACCTTGCCAAGATCCGCGCCCTTGAACCAGACCTCGTGGTTGTGAACGAAGAGGAGAACCGCAAACTCGACGTCGAACGGCTGCGGGCCTCCGGCGTCGACGTCTGGGTGACCAAGATCGACAGTGTGGACGAGGCCGTGGCCAGCCTGGAACGGTTTTTCACCGAGGCGCTCGGCCTGAAGGAGACGCCTGCGTGGCTTCGAACGGCGCGCAAGGTGTGGGATGTGTCGGGAATCGATTCAGAAGGCCCGGCTTTCCCTCCATCAAATCTGGGACGGTTCAATGCGCCTACCGCTCGTCCATCGACGCAGCTGAGCTCTCCTGCCACCATCAATGGCTCCGGTCTGCGGGTGGCGATCCCGATCTGGCGCGATCCATGGATCTGGGTGGGTGCGGGGACCTATGCGTCCGACCTTGTCAGCAGGCTGGGCTGGACGAGCGCCGGCGCCGACTTCGGTGAGCGTTACCCACATGCCGATGTGGCGGAGGTGCTGCACACCTCGGGTGGGGTGGACGCAGTCCTGCTGCCCGATGAGCCTTACGCCTTCGGGCCGTACGACGGGCCTGACGCATTTCCGGAGACGCACACCGTGCTGGTGCCCGGACGATCGCTGTTCTGGTATGGGCCCGCGATGTGTGACGCGCGGCAAGCATTGGAGGCCGCCGTCAGGTCGTGACCCGCCGCCAACCCACGCATAGTGCATGACATGGCCGTGCAGAATCTTCCGTAACTTGCAGTCCGCACCGATCCGGCCAGTGCTTCGCGGCCCCGCGGCTACCGATCGCGGAAGGTTTCGCACGCTTGAGCCACAAACAGCCTTCACCCGACTGCGGCCGAGGGTTCCCGGCTATGGGACGCGATAATCAATGGTTTCGGGGATGCGGCGCAGCACCACGCAGGCCAGCGGAATCAACATCACCATCGCGATCACCGCAAGCGTCGCGAAGCTGGTCGCCGCCATCAGCGGGCCGGCCAGGAAGGCCATCGTCGCGCCACACAGATTTGCCAGGGCATCGATACCGCCCTGAGACGAGGCACGGACCTCGGTGGAGACATTCGAGGTGAACAGCGCCGAGCCGGCCACGTTGACGAACGACCAGCCGACACCGAGCAGGATGAGCGAGGCCACAACCCAGTGGCTTTCGTCCGAACGCAGCACTGCGAAGGCGAGCGAGACCACGAAGATACCGATGCCTGCCCAGATGGCGAGTCGGGAGCCGCAGCGGTCGGTGATCCAGCCGACCAGCGGTGCGAGCGCGTACATGCCGACGATGTGCAGGCTGATCGTGATGCCGACCAGGTTCACGGTGCCGCCCTGATGCACGATATGCACCGGTGTCATGGTCATCACCGTCACCATCACGATCTGCGCGACCAGGATGGCGATCACTGCGATGCGGGCGGGTTTGTTGCTGCGGATCTCTGCGAGGATTCTGCGGATTCCACCGCGCCTGCGGGTGGGCAGGGTGGACGCGTCCGCCAGGCCCGACTCGGTGAGCAGCAGCAAGGGGTCCGGACGCAGCAGCACGAAGACCACCGTTCCCGCGATGCCGAGGCAGATGGCAGCGATGAGGAAGGCTCCTGCGTACACCGACAGCCCGGTGGCGTCGCCGACGAGGGTGCCGGGCGCACCGAGATTCGGCCCGATCACCGAGCCGAGGGTGCCCACCCAGACGATCAGCGCCAGCGCTCGTGCTTTGTGCCCGGGGTTTGCCAGGTCGGTTGCCGCGAATCGCGATTGCAACGCCACCGCCGACCCGGATCCGATGAGCAGCAAACCGAGGAACAGCGGGACGACCAGTTTCAGCTGCGCGGCCGGGACGAGGATCGCGGCACCTGCCGCGGCCAGCCACCAACCGGTCGCGAGCGAAAAGCGGCGGCCCCTCCGGGCAGCGAGGTTGCCGAGCGGCAGGCCGAGCAGCGCGGCCCCCAAAGTGGCGGTGGTGCGGGCCAGACCCGCCCAGGTCTCGTTGTGCAGCACGTCTGAGGCGAGCAGCACGCCGATGGACGGCGCCACTCCCGTCCCGACCGTCCCGACGATCTGCGTTACCACCAGCACACCCATCGTCCGCCGCTGGACGCGGGCGAAGCGATCGTTCCAATCCGGTTCGACGGATCGGAGGTTGATATCGGGTGTGTTCGTCATCAAGGTCCTTCGTGGGACGCACTGCGTTGCGCCCAAATGCTGCTGTGGTCATCCCGAGTTTAGGGGCTCCCCGCCGGCCTGCCTGGCTGCGCCCACAGGAGAGGCGCCGCTCCGAGGCCGCGTCGAGCCGGTGCCGGATAGCGAGACGTACCGTCCGCCACCACGACAAAGGTCCCGAGACTCATGTCTCGGGACCTTCACTCCGCGCGCCTGGAGGGATTCGAACCCCCAACCTTCTGATCCGTAGTCAGATGCTCTATCCGTTAAGCTACAGGCGCCTATTCTCTTTTGGACGCGAGCCGCTAGCTCGCGCGATTGACCACTTTAGCGCAGTGCCACCCCAACCCCCAAAACATCGGTTGCTCGCCTTGCCGAACCTCGGCGTCCAACGAGTCCCGGTGACGGGCCGCTCGGACCGTCACCAGCGGTTCAGGGCTCGCCGACCTCCATACTCGAGCACCACGACGGACCAAGCCGCGGCGCCGCAGTGATCGTCCAACCGCTGGCAACATCTCTCTCACACCGTGCAAGTTCACACTCGCTTCCTGATGTAATATTTTTATTACGTAGTAGGGGGATTGGCATGAAACTCAACAGCAAGGGCCAGGTGACGATTCCCGCCTCCCTTCGGCACCAATACGGCTTCTTTGAGGGCGATGAGGTTCAGGTCATAGCGGACGGCAGCACGCTGCGCATCGTCCGTACCGCACCTGAGCTTGGCCGTGGAGACCGGTTGATCGAACAGATGCGCGGGCGCGCCACCACGAAGCTGTCCACAGACGAACTGATGGCACTGTTACGCGATGAGTGACGTGACCTTGGTCGACTCGAATGTACTGCTCGACATCTTCACCGAAGATCCTGATTGGTCAGCCTGGTCGGGCGCCGCTTTGCGGGATGCGGCAAATCGCGGTCTCGTCTGCATCAACCAAATCATCTACGCAGAGGTCTCGGTCGGCTTTGACACGATTGAAGAACTTGAGGATGCACTGCCTGCGAGCTATTTCGCCCGAGAAGCTCTTCCTTGGCCAGCAGGATTTCTCGCAGGCAAAGCTTTCCTCAAGTATCGGCGTCTCGGGGGCACGCGAACGAGCCTGCTTCCGGACTTTTACATCGGGGCTCACGCCGCGGTTACCGGATACCGGCTACTCACACGCGATCATGGGCGCTACTCGACCTATTTTCCAACGGTCAGACTGATCGCTCCATAAGCATGACAGCTCGACAAGGGTGACCACTACACCGGTCAGCAACGTCAACGGGAACTGGCGAGCTTTCGACACTCAGCTGAGCCTGTCCATCAATGGTCGTTGACGATTTCCTCATTGCGCTGGCCCGCGCAAGCGTCCCGAAATTCGCCGAAGCAGCACGCGGCGTGTCCGGCGGAGGTGTTCGGCGCACTTCGTGCAGCTTGACCTCGGAAGAACGAGCAAGCTCGCTCTTCTCTCGGTCTGGGCGGAGGTATTTAATTCGCTTCGCGAATCTCGACCTCACTTCTCGCCCTCGGAAGAGAAAGCAAGCTTTCTCTTCTCTCGGGCTTCGGCGGAGGTGGCGAGATTTGAACTCGCGATGGGGTTGAGCCCCAAACCCGCTTAGCAGGCGGGCGCCATAGACCTGACTAGGCGACACCTCCAGGCGGCCGGACGCACACACTCCATCCAGACGACTTTCCCAAGGGTAGCGATAACTGACCCCATCCGCAAAAGCCCGGCTTGCCTCAGCTAAAAGGTCCGGGAACGTTCACGCGTGCCTCAGATGAGAATGTCCGCTTGGTTGATCGTTTTCCCTGACCATGTGAGCAAGGAGTTGTCGATGGCTGCCCCAGGCGAGATCACCAAGAAGTACGCCCGCGACTACGCAAGGGGCCGACAGGATGGCTCACAGATGGTCCAGATGGTTAGTCGAGTACGCCCGCGACTCGCAAGAGCCGGCAAGGTGGAGAATGGCCGTCTGATAGACGCGGCATCCGCCACCCTCTCCTCCAACCCGTCCGCAACGGCTACGCATTCTGAGAAATTTTAAGCCTCTGGTCGGATGTCTGGATTCCAGCACCGGACTACCCTTCGGTAAGGTTAACTGCATTGAGCCCTCTCATTGAAGGGAAGTTTGATCTTGCCGCAGCCGGGAGACGACGAACGGCGGGCAACCCGAGCACGACGCGGATATTCCGAAGACGCGCGGGATGCCGCTAAGGCCAACTCGCCCGAGAGCCAGCCGCCACGCGCAGCAGATCCCGATCGTGCCCGTCGTGGTGCTGCGTCCGCCGACCAAACAAGTCAATCGTTCTCAAGTGAAGGCGCGCAACGCGTCCAGCGCGCCGCATCGCAATCAGAAGAGCCCGCCCCGGGTTCCCTTCCCAACGCTCCGGACGCGGCCGACCTGGCAGCAGACGCCGCTCCCCGCGCCGGCGGCACCTATGGAGCGAGCCGTGCAGAAGAACCGCCCCCCGAGGTTCCCCGGCACTCCAAGTCGCGCTCGTCCCAGTCTTCCAGCACCAAGCCACCAGCTCCTCAGAAACCCGATCGGCGATTTCGTGGCTCGATCATCCGGACGATCGGCAGCACGATCCTTCCGGGCGTTGGTCTGATAGGCACCAGAGCCCACCGACTGGGCGTCATTCTGGTGACCGCGATCGTGGCCTGTACCGCCGTGCTTGCCGTCGTCGTCCTGCGGGACCCGTTGGGCGTGGCCGGAAACATTCTGCAATCCGGCTTGATACGAACCATCGCTTTCGCACTCATCGCAGTAGCCGCGATCTGGGTCGCCATCATCTTGGGCACCTACCTCATCTCGCGTCCGT
Source organism: Propionimicrobium sp. PCR01-08-3 (assembly GCF_030286045.1). Classification (NCBI taxonomy): domain Bacteria; kingdom Bacillati; phylum Actinomycetota; class Actinomycetes; order Propionibacteriales; family Propionibacteriaceae; genus Propionimicrobium; species Propionimicrobium sp. PCR01-08-3. The sequence continues at coordinate 3,178,002 of NZ_CP127390.1, read as the reverse complement.
CCAAACTCACCTCGAAGCAGCGGACTCTCGGCGGCATCGCAGTCGCCTTGCTCACGTTCCTGGTGAGCGCACCGCTCGGTGTCGCGTCCGCTTATTCATTTGAGACCGCCCGCGTCTCGGGCAACGTCTTCGGCTCGGAGGGCGATTCCAAATCCCAGACCCGGCCGACGCTCGAGAAGAACGACCCCTGGGCCGACAAGCCACAGGTCAACATCTTGCTGCTCGGTGGCGACTCAGGTGCCGGACGCGATGCAGACGAGGGCGTGCGCACCGACACCATGATGATGGCGACCATCGACACCGCCACCGGCGCGACCCTCATCACCCAGCTGCCCCGCAACCTTCAAAACCCGATCTTCACCGCCGACTCCCCCCTGGCACAGGTCTATCCCTACGGCTTCGACGATGGCGGCGACTCGTTCCTGAGTTCGGTCTGGCACGATGCGCCGATCAACTATCCCGAGTACTTCCAGGACACCGACTACGCCGGAGCTGACGCCTTGAAATGGGCGTGGGAGGGCGTCACCGGCCAGAAGATCGACTACTTCGTCCTGGTCAACATCGACGGACTGGTGAACCTCATCGACGCCATGGGTGGAGTCACGGTCAATGTGAACTTCCCCATCGCCAAAGAGGGCAGTTCGTCCGACTATGACTGCGGCATCGGCGGGTATATCCCCGAGGGCCCCGATCAACACCTCAATGGCACGGACGCCATGTGGTACGCCCGCAGCCGTTGCAATTCGCCGAACGGCGATTTCGGACGCATGCAACGCCAGTCCTGCCTGGTCAACGCCGTCATCAACCAGGCCGACCCGCCGACCATGCTGACCCGCTACGAAGACATTGCTTCGGCGGCCGGGGACATGGTCTCCACCGACATTCCGCAAGAACATCTGTCGGCCATGGTCGACCTGGCCGGCAGGGTTCAGGCCGGACACATCGTCAACCGCATTTCTTTCGTCCATGAAGAGAACGGATTCAACGCCGCATACCCCGATTTCAATCTGATACAGACACAGATTTCGGACGCAATTGAGTCGACGAAAGCCGAAGCCGCGGCCAATGATGAGCCGGAGCAACCTGCTGAACCCGAAACCACGACCGCGCCCGAGCCTGCAGAGACGACCGAGCAGGCCCCGGAGGTCCCGGAGGAGACGGCGGCCGAGGAACCCACCGGCGGGCAAGCGGAGAACGTCGCCGATGCATGCGCCTACCAGCACGAGGAGCCCGAAGGCGACTGGGTGATTCCGGATACGGTGCCGGTTTATACACCTCCGGAATCAGAGCCCGCACAGACCGGCCGCTAACCGGGCGGCCACCTGCAGACTCCCCGAACCAGACTCCCCGAAGATGGTTTGCCTTCCGCGCGCAGTTGGCGGACTAGTGGCGGCTGTCGTTTCGCACTCACTCGGCCGCGAAACCGCAGGCAGATCAATCTCGAAGCAACACCGCCGGGACGTACCAGTTGACCTGACGACGTCGCTGCACCAGATCACCTGTCAACCGCTGACGCAGATCGCCCAGAACGCTCAGCAGTGCAGTCACTACACAAGCAGCCATCGGGCTTAGGACATGCGATCCAGGTCACCGGATGACGATCATGAGGCAGACCCGAATCAGCTGCCCTGCGCTCGCAGCCGGGTAGCGATGTCGTCTGTGAGCGCTTTCATCTGCTCGTCGGCGATCCCACCGGGCGCTTGAATGAAGGTGCGCTCGACGTGACCTTGTCCGATCACCAGGCGCGAACCATCAGGCGTGGTCGAAACCGAATCGACATCGATCCATGCTCCCGATTTGTGATACCCGGGTCCGCTCACCTCGAAACCGTCGGGTGACAAGGTGACATAAAGCGTGCTGTTCGACACGAAGGTGAGAGCCGCGATTCCCATCACCACACCCAGCACGGCGACGATGGACCCCACCACGATCACCACGGTATTGCGGGTGTCCCCGGCTCCGAGCCCGGCCCAGATGAGAGCTGCACCACCCAACACGAGGATGACCGCGATAACCCATGCTCGTACCGGATGCTGTGGTTTCAATGCATAGCGGCTGGTCCGATCGGTGCCGGCAACGGTGTCGCTCATGGAGTGGCATCTCCTTCCACTGCAGGTACGGGCTCCTGCGCACAGGCGATGGCGCGGACCCGGACGTCCGAGAGTCCCGCCTGCCTGAACTCTGACCGGAGCCGACAGCCAGCAGCCTCGGAAATTCCGAGGCCCTCACCGCGAGCTCCTGCGCCGGGGCGGCGAGAGTGGGATTCGAACCCACGGAGGTTTCCCTCGGCCGCTTTCAAGGCGGCTGCACTCGTCCACTATGCGATCTCGCCCGAGGCAAGACCATGGTAGCCCACCGTCCGTGGCCCGCGGTCCCCGGGCGAATGAGGACGCCGTGCCAAACCTTCCGCGATCCGCGGCACGCATCGGCGTGCCGCAACTGAAGAACGCCATACCGCGCCAAGTGCGGAAGGTTTCGCATGCACGGATCGTCTCCGGGTCCTCGTGCCGACGACGAAGTTGCCAGCGGCTCTGGTGAACCTCGGAGGAGTGAAGCCCTGACAGATGAGGTGCTCGACCACCGAAACGCTATGCAGCGATGATTCTTGGAAGGCTCAGAGAACTGGAACAATACGCATCAGTGGCCCCGACACATAAGGAATGGCAGGCTGGATACATGCATGCGATCACTCTCGAGGGTTTCGGTGGGCCGGAAAAGATGCGTTGGACGCAATTACCCGATCTCGAGCCCGGCCCGGGGCAAGTACGAATTCGAACCGTCGCGGTCGGCGTCAACCGAGCCGACCTGTTACAGCGGCAGGGCTATTACCCACCGCCCACCGGCGCGTCCGAGATTCTCGGGCTCGAGTGCTCGGGTGTCATCGACGCGATCGGCGAGGGCGTCTCCGGCTGGCAGATCGGCGACGAGGTCGTCGCACTGCTCGAAGGCGGCGGCTACGCCGAGCAGGTCGTGGTCGCGGCCGGTCAGGTGATCAAACCACCCGAGGGCATCGACCTGGTGAGCGCGGCCGGAGTCATCGAGGTCGCCGCGACCGTGCTGTCGAACCTCGACCTCGTCCATCTTCAGAAGGACGAATGGTTCCTGGTGCACGGCGGCGCCGGAGGTATCGGCACGTTCGCCATCCAGTACGCCAGGGCACTGGGCGCGCACGTTGCCACAACCGCGTCCGCGGCCAAGCTCGATCATTGCCGCCAGCTCGGCGCGGAGATCGTCATCGACTACGCGGACGACTGGCTGACCCAGCTGATGATGGCCACCGAGGATCGCGGTGTCGATGTGATTCTCGACATCATCGGAGCCAAGTATCTCGCCGACAACGTGGCCGCGCTTCGCGATGACGGACGACTGGTCATCATCGGCATGCAGAAGGGCACCAAGGGCGAGTTGAACATCCAGAAGCTGCTGAACAAGCGCGGCACCATCGCCGCCACCAGCCTGCGGCAGCGTCCGACCGAGCAGAAGGCCGAGATCTGCCGCCAGGTCGAAGAACGCGTCTGGCCGCTGATTGCCTCGGGTCAGATCAAGCTTGCGCCCGAGACCCGGGTGAGCCTGCAGGAGGCGGCCGAGGCGCACCAGCTGTTGGCGTCCGGCGATGTCATCGGCAAGGTCATCTTGACGGTTTGAGCGGCGGCAACCAGGTCAACGGGCAACCCACACAGACCTGAGCCGGACGGCCTGGTTGCCGGACAAGCGATCCTATCTTTCGCTGTTCTCGGATCGCGGCGGCAACCAGGTCAACGGGCAACCCACACAGACCTGAGCCGGACGGCCTGGCTGCCGGACAAGCGATCCTATCTTTCGCTGTTCTCGGATCGCGGCGGCAACCAGGCCGGCAGGCGACCCGAACAGCGACCCGACGTAGGGCCGATACCCGAACAGCGGTGACGCAAGCCACCGGCATAGTTATTCGTTCGCTCGAATAGTCTTGTTACTTCACTCGGTGAATCTCGGCTTTCAAATGGCATAACTTTCAGTTATTCTGGTGAATGTGTCCAAGGTTCTGACTTCACTTCCGGCCGGCGAACGCGTCGGCATCGCCTTCTCGGGAGGCCTCGATACCTCCGTCGCCGTCGCATGGATGCGCGAGAAGGGCGCTATCCCGTGCACCTACACCGCGAACATCGGCCAGTATGACGAGCCCGATATCGACTCGGTGCCGGGCCGCGCACTGGCGTATGGCTCCGAGATTTCGCGGCTGGTCGACTGCCGGGCGTCCCTGGTCGAGCAGGGACTGGTCGCGCTGCAATGTGACGCGTTCCACATCACTTCTGCCGGCAAGCCCTACTTCAACACCACTCCGATCGGACGCGCGGTCACCGGCACCATGCTGGTGCAGGCGATGGCTCAGGACGATGTCTCGATCTGGGGCGATGGGTCGACCTACAAGGGCAACGACATCGAACGGTTCTACCGTTATGGCCTGATGGCGAACCCGCAGCTGCGCATCTACAAGCCGTGGTTGGACGCCGACTTCGTCTCCGAGCTCGGTGGGCGCGACGAGATGAGCCAGTGGCTCACCGAGCGCAAGCTGCCCTACCGCGACTCGAAGGAGAAGGCCTACTCCACCGACGCCAACATCTGGGGCGCCACTCACGAGGCCAAGACCCTGGAGAGCCTGGACGTTTCACTGGAGTCGGTCGAGCCGATCATGGGCGTCAAGTTCTGGGATCCTGCTGTCGAAATCGATCCTGAGGTGATCACCGTCGCCTTCGAGCAGGGCTACCCGGTGTCCATCAACGGCGAGCGCTTCGACGATCGGGTGGCGCTGGTCATGAAGGCCAATGAGATCGGTGGACGCCACGGTCTGGGCATGAGCGACCAGATCGAGAATCGCATCATCGAGGCCAAGAGCCGCGGCATCTACGAAGCACCCGGCATGGCGCTGCTGTATATCTGCTACGAGCGGCTGCTGAACGCGGTCCACAACGAGGACACCCTCGCCAACTATCACAATGAGGGACGCCGGCTCGGGCGGCTGCTCTACGAGGGCCGCTGGTTCGACCCGCAGTCGCTGATGATCCGCGAATCGCTACAGCGCTGGGTCGCTTCGGTGGTGACCGGCGAGGTCACGTTGAAGCTGCGCCGCGGCGACGACTACACGATTCTTGCGACCGACGGCCCGAACTTCAGCTACCAGCCCGAACGTCTGTCGATGGAGCGCGTTGAGGATGCGGCGTTCGGCCCGCTGGACCGGATCGGTCAGTTGACCATGCGCAACCTCGACATCACCGATTCGCGCGGCATGCTGGAGCAGTACGTGCAGCAGGGCCAACTGGTCGGTGGCGACACCCAGGACCTCATCGGGCAGTTGGAGACCGGGGCGGCTCACAAGATTTCGGACGCCCGCCCGACCTCGGACGAAGAGGCCGCGCTCGACCGCGCCGCCATGGAGTTCGGCGTCGACTAATCGGGCGTCTGCCCACTACACCGGGATTGTGTAGATCTGGCGCCCGACACAGGCGCTGCGTCTACACAATCGGCGAGGTGGCTGATAACGCAAACAGTGCGGGGCTCTCGGGTTTTCCCGGGAGACCCGCACTGTCGTCTGCCCAGGATCGTGTAGATCTGGCGCCCGTCAGGGCCGGTCAACCTACACGATCATTCGCCGAAGGTGGCGCGGGCGAGTTCAGATGACAGCGGTCGGCAGTTCCTGGCCGGCGAAATGCGCGGTCAGATTGTCGCGCATCAGCTGGCCCATCGCCTTGCGGGTCTCGATGGTTCCGGACGCCTGGTGTGGCTGCAGCAACACATTGTCCAGGGCGACGAAGCGCGGGTTGATGTTCGGCTCGCCGTCGAAGACGTCCAGGCCGGCGGAGCCGAGCTTGCCGGATTCGAGGGCGTCGAGCAAAGCCTCCTCGTCCACATTGGACGCGCGGGAGACGTTGATCAGGATCCCGTCGGGGCCGACCGCCTCGATGACTTCCTTGTTGACGATGTGCCGGGTCTCGGCCGATGCCGACAGCGTCACAAAGAAGAAATCCGAACGCAGCGCCAGTGCGACCGGGTCGGCGATGAACTCCCAGTCGGGGGCGTAATCCTTGGCCGAGATGTCGCTGTAGGCGATCTCCATGTTGAACGCGGCGAGCCGCTTGGCCACCTCGAAACCGATGCGTCCGAGCCCGAGCACGCCGGCCCGCTTGCCGGTCACCTTGTGCTGCAGCGGGTACAGACCTTCGGAGGCCCACTTGCCGCTGCGGGCCCAGGCCTCGCCGCCCACCACGCCGCGCGAGACGGCGAGCGCCAGCGCGACTCCGAGATCGGCGACGTCATCGGTCAGCACGCCAGGGGTGTTGGTGACCCGGATGCCACGCGCCTTGGCGGCGTCCAGATCGACGGCATCGTATCCGACACCGTTGATCGCGATGATCTCCAGCTTCGGCAGTGCGGCGATCAGTTCGGCGTCCGCCCCGAGCTCTCCGCGGGTCGCGATGGCGCGGATATTCGGGCCGACCTCGGCCAGCAGCGCGGCCTTGTCGTCCGCCTCAAAGTACTTGTGCACCACATACGACTCGTCCAGCGCTGCCTGGTCCCATTCCGGGTAGGGGCCGATCTGCAGGAGTTCGGGTTTGCTCATTGATCCTCCGAAGGCTAAGACGCCGAAGCCGGCAGGGCTTCCCTGTCGGCGCTGGCGGTAAGGCTGAAACGTCCGCCCCCAAACTTATCCTGCGGCTGCGCCGCATGTCATCGGTGTTGGCGTCACTTGCCAGTGGCCCGTGAAGCCAGAGGTGTGCTGCCGGCACATGCCAAAACTGGATACATCGAGCGGCTTTACGGCAGCTGAATGGCCATTCAGAGCGCAAATGGCGCAATAGGCCTGCATCGCTCACCGCCGTCATGAAACATCTACCTTGCTGCCATCGTCCGCCCATGCATCACAGAGACCCGGGGGCTTGTTCTTCCTGCGCCTACTGATTGATACGGACTAGGTTCGAAGTGTGACACGCACTATCAATGATCCGCTCGATACCCTCACCAGCTGGCTTGCCGGCTCCCGCTCGACCGTCTTCTTCGGAGGTGCCGGAGTTTCGACGGCTTCTGGTATCCCTGATTTTCGTTCGGCGGCCGGCCTGTACGCCACCCAGCGGGGTGACGGACGCTCCCCCGAGTACATGCTGAGTCACGAGTGTCTGGTTGACGAGCCGGAGGAGTTCTTCAAATTCCATCGCACCAATCTTGTGCACCCCGACGCCAAACCCAATCGCGCCCACACCGCGCTGGCCGAACTCGAGAAGGCAGGTCGTCTCGCGGCGGTGATCACCCAAAACATCGACGGGCTGCACCAGATGGCGGGCTCCAAGACCGTCTATGAACTACACGGATCGGTTGAACGCAACTATTGCATGGGCGCCGCCCACCATTTCTATCCGCTCGACGAGATTCCGGACGAGCCGGTCGTCCCCATCTGCCCGAAGTGCGGGGCCATCGTCCGGCCGGATGTCGTGCTCTACGGCGAGATGCTCGACCCTGCGACCATCGACGCGTCCATTGAGGCGATCGAGCGAGCCGACGTGTTGATCGTCGGCGGAACGTCGCTCAACGTCTACCCCGCCGCTGGTCTGCTGCAGTACTACCGCGGACGCAAACTCGCGCTCATCAACCTGTCGACAACCCCGATGGATTCGCGTGCCGATCTGGTCATCGCCGACCGAGTGGACGAAGTGCTCGGCGAGGTATGCGATCGCGTGCTGCAAAGCTGACTCGTGGCGCACGCCACCGCGCTAGCCGCCTCTGGCTAGCACCGACAGCCGGTATTTCACGTGATTGAGAGCCCCGCCGCAGGGTTCTGAGTTGGCCGGTCGTGTTGACGTCGCCGTGGCCATAGAGGTCGATGACGGCCTGATCTTGCTGCAGGTCCTGAACCGGCCGGTTGTGTTGCCGGACCACCCAAGACAGGTGCCAAAGCCAGATGATCCGCGGACGGAGATGCCGACGAACACCTTGCCCAGGCCAAAGCGAGCTCACTGCCCCTGACCCTCACTCCGGTTAGGGTTTACCCCTAGGAGGCTCGCATGAGCGTCCCTTCTGCTGTGCTACTCACCACTGAGTACTCATACCTAGCGCATGGCGTGTACTTAGCCTTACCCCTGAAACCAGTAGTCAGACGCTATCGACAAGATAGTCATCGCTGAAACTCTAGATACATCGCGAAACCGCCGGTGAACACTCCGGTGCGATGAAGAAGGAGACAGAGATGACGACCATGACTATTACCGACGACCTGCTTGCTTGCGTCGAGAACGATGACGTGTTCCAGGACACGCTGCTGGAGGAGCCGGCAACGGTTCAGACCACCACAGATCGCCGCCGTCAGCAGATTCTGCTGAACCGAGCCGAGAGCCTCTGCCTCGATTGCCCGCTGATGATCAACTGTCTCTACCGCGCCGTCGTCCAGTATGATGTCGCCGGTTTCTGCGCCGGCACCACGGCTCGGCAGCGTCAGGAAATGCGCAAAATCTTGGGCATCCACGTCGAGCCGGAGAACCTCGACAGCTTCGCCGGCGCCAGCTCCACGCACCAGATCGATCACGACGAGGTCTTGCGGTTGCGCCGCTCAGACCCCACCGCATCACTCGAATCCATCGCTCAGCAGCTCGGCTGCTCGCTTTCGACCGTGAAGCGCCACCTGCGCAAGGCCCGTCGCGGTGAGCAGGTCGGACGCCCCAAGGTCAGCGTCGTCCCGCCGAGCGTCGAACAGGTCCTCGACGCTTACCGGATGGTCGTCGCTCGCGGACGCGCCCAGCAGCCCGTGCGCAAGGCGGCCTGACGGACACCGCGCACGTGACGGATAGGGCGCTTCACACCGGCCGACCACCCGATCGTACAGCCAATCATTCGCCGCCCGGATCAGCAGATCAGCTGATCCGGGCGGTTTCACGTGTCCAGCTTGCCGCTGGGCGAATCATCCCTCGACGACGACCGCTCCGGTCTCCACATTCACGCTCACTTCGACCTCGCGGCCGTTGTCTGCGCCGATGTCGAACTCATAGGTCGTCATTCCGTCGTCCCATTCGAGCTTCCAGCCGCTGATCGGTCCGTCGACCTCCGCGGTGGCGAGGTCCTGTGCCTGTTGCAGCGTCATAGGAGTATTGAGGTCGACCTGCTGCTCCTGATCGCTCGTCTGCTCCTGCTCGTGGTTCACGACCTCCGCCGAGTCGGCGTTGATCTCCACCTCGTGATCGACGCCATCGACCAGAATCTGAATATCCCACTCCCAGATTCCTCTGGATTCGGAGTAGTCGATCTCGATCTGATGCACGATCTGATCCGCGCCGGCCTGCTCGGTGGCGATCTGCACGGCGTCCTCGGGCGCGACGGCGAAGGTGACCTCGCGCAGATCGGCGTCTGCCTGGGTGATCGAGGCGTCCATTTCAGGGGCAGGCATGGAGGTCTGGTCGGACGGGGTGTTTGCGCCGGATGCGTCCGAGGCGCTCATCTCGGTGCTCGGTGAGGTTCGGTCCGAACCATCGCTGCTGCAGCCCGCCAGGCCGAGCGCAAGCACCGCCGCCACGATCGCTGCTGTTCGTGCCTGTCGCCATCCGCGTGCGTCAGCCATATCCATCGTTGCTCCTCTCAAGTTCCGCGCGTCGAGGCGGACGAAATCACGTCCCGTGCCCCAGCTAGGTTCGCCAGATCAATTGGGACGCGATAAGGGCATTCGTCCCTTTTCGCTTGGAGATCGGGCGGATAGATCGGCCACCGTGGTCAATCCCCCGCACGGTCTCTTGCCTCATTCGCTTTCATCCATCAAAGCACGGAACTCGGCCAAGCCTTAATGGATTCGGGCTTGAGGACGTCGGTGACTCCGGGCGGGAAGGGGCACCTCAACCTGCCCGGCGCCCTTCTCCGCCGGCCGCCGACGGCTCCGGGCGCGCAAGAGCAGCTACTTGGTTTCTGGGGGTCGGCCCAGCCACGCCGGGCCCTCATCTCAATGTCGTCGCAGCTACTTCGTTTCTGGGGGTTGGCCGGTTCGTCGCTCCGGTCAGTATGCAGCTTTCCGCTGGGCCTTCAGCCACTCCTGGACGCCCGAGCTCGCCTTGAGGAGAAGGCGCGGACTGGCAAGGACGCGTCCATCAAGGGTCATGAAGATCGTGTCGAACTCCGGATGCGCCTGATCGAGCAGCAGTGCAGCGTCCAGTCCCATGGCCAGATAGGCGGACGAGTATGCCTCGCAGGCCATCCCATCAGCGCCGCACACCACCACGCCGGCCAGATCCGTCACTGCGGGCGAGCCTATTGCCGGGTCGAGCAGGTGACTGCGCTGGCGTCCGGCGCGGATACGGCTGCCCGGATCTGCCGAAACCGAGAGCGATCCGGACGTCAGCTCAAGCGTTCCGAAGTTCTCCCAGCCTTGCCAGGGGCTCGCCAGTCCAACCTTCGCCGGTGTACCGGCTATCGCCATGGAGGAACCGCCCAGCGAGATCAGCACATCGGTGGCGCCGAGCGACACTGCCAGATCGCGTAGCTGGTCGGCCGCGTACCCTTTGGCGATCGCACCGAGGTCGATGGAGAATCCTGTCGATCTTGAGGACGTGCCGCCTGCATCACCGCCTTCCGCCGATTTGGACGCCTGCCGCGGCATCGCGGCAACCATCGGCTTTTGACGTCGGCCACCTGCGACCCCTCCATTAAGGATTCGGGCAGGGCCTCTTGCCACCGATTTTCCTTGAGCTGCTTGATCGATGCGAGACCCATGCTCGTCGGCCGGATGGCTATCGGAGAACCCTCCGGCCACCCGCGCCAAATTGCCGTGGACTTCGATACGGCCATCGGCCGGGCACGCATCAGGTACCGCGGCCAGAAAGCCTGTGGCCAACTGCTCCCACGCACGCACCTGATCGCCGAGCAGCGGATTGAACCAACCGTCCGTTTCTGTCTGCAGCCGGGACGCGGCGCGCAGCACAGTGGCGGTGTCTTCGGAGACCGAGCACCAGTTGCCGGACGAAGGATCCCGGCTATCCGGTGCAGTGCATGATGGCGAACTCGGGTCTGGTGCGGGCAGAGGCGGCGGCTTGCTGTGAGAAGCCAGCCGCGAGATCTCCGAGTCGTCCCGGAACCTGGTCAGCTTGTGCTCGATCTCGTCGGCGCGGGCCGCCAGCAGATGCCCGATGTCCAGCCCGGGCGGTGACCAGGACGCATACCCGAGAGTGCCCATCGTCCGAAATGTGAAGGACGCGCCCGGCCGGCTAGACATGGTGGCCCAGGCGGAGACGGCGGCCATCTGCGGCGACGCGACCTGCTAGAGACATCAGGGCATCACCTGGTGGCCAGCCGCGGCCGAAATCTACTCCCGCGCCAGGTATCTCGGGCGCGGCTGCAGATTTGGGGCGCGGGAACCAGTCTCGGCCAACACGGATTCCGGGATGACCGCAACAGACTTGCCTATCCGCGCGGTCTCTAAGCGTCCGCATTGGCGATGGCGTCATCGATGGCGGCGCGGAACAGCCGGTACGACAACGATGCTCCGGCGATCGACTCCACCTGCTCCTGGTCGCCGGTCTCCTCAAACTCGCTCACGTAGTTCTTTTCGGCAGCGATGGCGTTCTGGGCGCGCTGATAGAACTGCTCGTCGGCCGGAGTGCCGTCAGATCCGAGACCGTAGTTCTCGTCATGCGCGGTGCCGTCGGCGTCGTAGACGACGAAGCTGGCCGCGCTCACCGCGCCGCTCGACACGGTGAAGTTCACCACGCCGTAGGAGCCGTCGGATTCGGCCTCGGTTTGCCCGGAGTAGTCGCCGTCGGGCAGCGTGTTCGCCGCAGGGGATGTTCCGCCGCCGCAGCCGCTCAACACGATCGTCCCGATCAGCCCGGCGAGTGCCAGCCCCATCTTGGCAGGGCGAGCGTAGGCCGCAGAACGCGAGCTTATTAGTTCAAGTGAGCGACGGCGGCCACGACCGCCTGTCGATTCGCTAATGGCCTCGGATGCCGTGGTCTCGCGCTCATGCATCATGGCTGGTCACCGGCTTTCCTTTGGTGGGTGTGCTCGCCACATCGGTCACCTCGCGGGCGATGCGTCCATGCTCGAGAATGATCTGGCGCTGGCCTTGCGCAGCCACCTCGGCATCGTGGGTGACCACGATCAGCGTCGTCCCCGCCTCGTGGAGCTGGTGGAAGAAATCGATGACGATCTGCTCGTTGGCCTCGTCCAGGTTTCCGGTCGGCTCATCGGCCAAGATCACGTCCGGATGGTTGATCAGCGCCCGGGCGACGCAGACGCGCTGCTGCTCGCCCCCCGACAGTTCTCGTGGCAGGTGAGTGGCGCGATCGGCCATGCCGACCCGCTTTAGCGCATCCAGCGCCTCCTGCTCGTCCGGCAGCGAGTGGTAGTACTGAGCGAGCATCACGTTCTCGACGGCGGTCAGGTGCTGGACGAGATGGAACTGCTGAAAGACCAGCCCGATCTTGTTACGCCTGACGTTCGCCAGTTCTGGCTCGCCCATCTTGTCGAGCCGGTCACCTTCGAGCAGGACGATGCCGTCGGTCGGGCTATCCATGCAGCCGAGGATGTTCATCAGTGTGGATTTGCCCGAACCGGACGGCCCGACGATCGACAGCCACTCACCGGCGCGGATATCGAGGCTGACATTGTCGAGAGCGGCCAAATCGCCGTAACGGCGGCTGACTCCTTGCACCGAGTAGATGATCTTTTCGCCAGGCCCTGAATTGGCCTGTGCGGTCGCGGTCTGGGTCATTGTTATTCTCCACCTAACACATCGACGGGGTTGATTCGTGAAATCCGGCGGGCCGGCAGCAAGCTGCCCACCAGCGCGATGATCACCGAGAAGACCAAGGTGATCGGCACAACCCACCAGTTGACGTCCAATTGAATGGCGAATGCCTTCATCGAAACGAAATTGGCGATCCAAATGCCTGCCGCCACACCCATGGCACCGCCGAACAATCCCAGCAATATCGACTCACCGATGAATTCGCCCATGATGTCTCTCGGCACCGCTCCGAGCGCCTTTTTCAATCCGATCTCACGGGCGCGTTCAGAAACCACCGCATTCAACGTCGCCGTAATCGCGATCAGCGTCAGAAGGCAGATAATGACGCTGACAATCCAGATCAGTGTTTGCAGGGTCTGGGCGATGCCGGTCTCGGTCTGGCTGATCCTGCGCACGACTTCGGCTTCCATGCCCGAATCGGAATCATTGATATTGCCCACCAGAGCATTCAGCTTCGCCTGATCGCCGTCGATCGAATATTCGATGATGTTGAATTCGCCTGTTCCGCCGGTGAATTCGGCAAGAGTATCCAGATTCATCACGATCAGATCGTCTTCGGCGCCTCCGGTGCGCAAGATGCCCGAGACGGTCAGCTGCTTGGCGGTGCCGTTCTCGGTGGTCGGCTCGGTCAGGCCGACCTGCTCCCCGACCTCGAACCGGTAGGTTTCGGCAACACTCTCGCCCACCAGTATCTGGTCGGCACCTGCGGGCAACTCCCCGTCCACCTGCCAGTACGGACGCACGGCCAGAGCGTCGTCCGGCATGGTGCCCATCACGGTCAACGCCTGCTGGTTGTACAGCAGATTCGTGTACTGGTAGGGCGCACGGTTCAGCGCAGCACCAGCGAGGAGTTCATCTGCCGTAGCCAACTGTCCATTGGTCAGCCCATCCGAGCCGTCAGGGGTGACCACGAAGTTGGCGCCGTAGGACCGCAATTCCTTGGTCATCTGCGCGGGCACGGTGTAGGCGACCAGCCCGAGCCCCGACAAGGTTGCAGCACCCACGGCGATCGACAGCGACGCGATGATCACCCTCGACAGCCGGTGCCAGAACGACTGGGTGATCATCCGCAGGTACATCGTGCGATGGCTGTTCATCCGATCACCTCCCGTGCAGCACCTGGGCGGGCTGCAGCTTCAGCAGATATCTCATTGAGGGCAGGCATCCGATCACCACGGTCGCCAAGATGACCAGTGCCATCAGCGGCGCAACCATCGGCCGGATGGTGATCGCCGAGCCGAAGACCAGTTGGCCGATCAGTTGAGACAATCCGATACCCACGCCGAACCCGGCGAGCCCACCGATCAACGCCACGATGAACGTCTCGGTGAGGATTGTCAGCACGATCGATTTGTTGCGGGCACCGAGCGCTTTCATCAAACCGACTTCCTTCGACCGCTCCATCACCGAGGCCGTGACCAGATTCGCGATGCCCAAAGCGGCGGCAACCATCGCGAAGATCGCGACAACCGACATGATCAGTTGGGTCTTGCCCAAGATGACGCCTTCGGTGTCGGCCACCTGCCGCACCGGCTTGGCCGCCGCGTTGCTCATCGCCTCTTCGATCTGGTAGGCGATCGAGCTCACATAGGCGGTGCAGTACCAGGTCTCCCAATCGTTGATCGACAAGGTCGATGGGTCGCGGGCCGCACGCTCGGCCAGTTCGTTGTCGGGGGTGGTGATGGCGCGCACCTCTACGCGTCCGACCTCACCCGGACGAGCGGATAGCTGCTGGGCGAGCGCCAATGGCGCGAAAAGCTGCTTGTCCTCGTCCGAACCGGAGCTGAAGACCCCACTGACGGTCAGCTCGGTGTCGCCGGCCTCGGTTGACACGGTGATCTGGTCGCCAGGAGCCCAGCCGTGTTCGGACGCGAGCCTGCTGCCGACCATCACCTGATCGCTGCTGCCCGGCTCAGGCCACGACCCGGTGACCTCCCACCAGTCCCGCAGATTCTCGATGCCGGTGTTGACCTCTTCACCTGTCGGGGTGGTCATGGTCTGGTCAAACCAGGTGCCGACGACCGGAATCTCGGCACCGTCAGCGGTGGCATCGACGTCCAGGAAGGGCGCGAAATCCTCGATGTTGTGCGCCCAGAAAATGGTCTTGAGATTCGGCAGCTCGTCTTCACGCAATGCCCCGGCGTTTGCAGAGGTATCGACATCGTACATATCCGAGACGATCGAGGCCCCTTGCGGAAGAACCTGGATATTCGCTCCGAAAGAGCCGAGTTCGGCCTGTACCTTGTCGCTGACATCGAGCATGACCGCGAACATCGATGTGGTCAGCGACGAACCAAGCAGAATAGTGAGCGCGATCATCAGGCGCTTACTCAATTGCCGGCGAAGAGCTCGTCCGATCATTCTCCAAAAGAACATGTGGGCCTACTTCTTGAATACCGAGGCGTGGCTTTCGAGCTCGGCCACCGAGAAACTCAGTTTGTCGGCCGACACTTCGTAAGCGATCGGAATGGGATTGCAACCACCTTCGAATCCGATGGTCAAAATGTTCATCATGACACCGCACCGGGCACAAATCACCTTGCCCTTATCTTCGTAATAGCCGGAATCACCGCAGATTTCGCATGCATCCAAGCCCGTCCCGAAGGCGGTCTCATTCTTCTTGATAACGATGAAGCGCACCTCGGTGCTATCGGACGCCTGGTAGGCGAACCGGTGCAGATGGCCATCGCTGACCAGCTCGCGGGAGACCGTGACGTAGTCTCCCTCGACCACGGATTTCTCGATGGGCGACAGCTCGGGCACGTAGTCGGCGCGGCGTTTGCCCTCGGTCAGTGTCGCCACGAAGACAGCCGAGCCGACGACCGAAAGGGTGAGGAATTTGCGGCGCGAGATCTGGCCGGCCCTGCGCAGTCTGGCCTGAGCAGGGTTCGCGGTCGTGCCGCGAGGATGCGTCCACAGCGCGACGATGCCGGGCACCGCGATCAGGATGGCCAGCCACAGTTGAGTGGTGGCCTCGTGTGCCTGGATCCACAGCACCCAGTCGAAGATCAGGCTGGATTTCGGCACCATCCGGCGGGTTGCGAATTGCTGGTAGAGCAGCACCATCCGCGGCCCGATCATCGCGAGGAAAACAACCGAGGTGATGGCTGTGCGCACGAACCAGGGCACCCGGGCGGCCGAGACCACATAGCCCCAGGAGGCGATGATCACCAGCAGTGTGCCCAGCGCGTATCCGGCGAGCCTGAGCAGGCTCTCGGTCTCGGTGATGGTGGAGCCCATGGGAGTGACCGCGTTGACATTGAAGAAGTACGTGAAGCCGTAGAAGACCGTGGTGGCCAACAGAGCGGCCAGCGCTGTCACGGTGAGGAAGCGGTGCTTGCTGGTCTGAGTGATGTCGTGTAGGTCGCGATCCCCGAAGATCCAGACCGCGATCAGGAAGACGACGACCGCTGCGAAGGTGATCGGCCCGGCGATGGAGTTGAAGGTCGGCACATCGATCTTCGTCGAGTTGAGCCGCAGCCAGGCGATGGCTGCCGCGCTCGCGAGCCCGACGAGCGCAACCGCCCAGGTGATACGCGCGAGTGTGCGGCGTTCCCTGGGCGAATGCGCCCTGCTCGCCAGCAAGATGGCGATGGCCAGGCATAGCGGTAGCGCACTTTGAACCGATGAGACGAATAGTTGCAACATGATCTGGCGCTCGATCAGATCAGATGAGCTGGCCGTCCCATTGCCAGTTCTCGAACTCGAAGGTGAGCGGGTCGGTCCAGAAGCGTCCGGAGACACCCGAGGAGTCCTTGCCGGTGTGCAGCATGAAGTCATCGGCCGGAGACGGAACGGTCACGGTCACGTTGTAGTTGCCGGGCTCCAGCGAGATGTTGTTGCCGTAGTGCGGGCCGTCGGAGGCGATCATCGGCATCATGGTGCCCAGATCGATGTCTTCATCGGTGTCGGTGTTGTGTGCGACCACGTCGATCTGCAGGTAGGGCAAGAACTGGTCGGCCTCGTAGCCCCACTCGGTGGCCTTCTCATTGGTGGCCACGTCGATTTCGAAGTGCATATCCGATTCGGAGGCGGCGGGCATCGCCATCGAGCCGTGCTCCAGATCGACTGCCTGGAAGTAGACGAGGTCGACGGTCAGGGCGTCATTGGTCTGCGGGCCGGAGTCGCCGACGGGCAGTTCGTTGATGCCGACGGTGTCCTTGGTCTCCTCGGCCGTGGCACCGGCTTCGGTGGTGGCTGTGGAGTCGCTGGTCGATTCGGCGGTCTCGGATCCGCTGCCGCATGCGGCCAGCGAGAGGGCCAGGCCGATCGCAGCGATCAGGGCAAGAGGCTTTTTGGTCACCTTCTGTTTCCTTTCATTTTTCTGCTTGGGCAGGGGCGGCGTTGGTCACGGCCTGCTGCCTTTCTGACTTGGCTTTCCGGTATTGGAGGACGCCAAGAGTCACCAAGATGGCGATGATGATGAGCTGGGTGAGGAGGGTTTCCACTGTCGGATACAGCCCGAGTACGGTGACCTGCGGGACGCCGTCGAGTCCGTGCGCGGAGACGAGTGCCGCGTCCTGGAATTCCTTGACCGCGCCACCGGCGATGGTGACGGCCAGGATGCCCAGCAGGATCGACGTCCACTTGAAGAACTGCTTCATCGGTAGCCGAACGCCGAACACCCAAACCAGAGTGAACAAGACCGCCAGCAGCACCACGGCTGCGCCGACGCCCATCCAGATCTTGGCGTGGTCCGCGCCGGTCTTCGCGCCGGCCATGATCGGGCTGAAGAAGAGGATGGTCTCGGCGCCCTCACGCAGCACGGCGAGGAACGCTACCGAAGCCAGCGCGAAGACGCCGCCGGTGGCCGTGCCCTTTCCTGCGGTGCGCGCGATGTATTCGTCCCACTTCTTGCCGCTGGACTTCGACAAGATCCAGTTCGATACCCAGATCAGCATTGCAACGGCCAGCACGCCGGTGATGCCTTCGAGTAGTTCTTGGCCCTGGCCGGTCGCGGCAGAACTGGTCAGCTTGCTGAACAAAAAGGCGAGAGCGATGGAGACCGCGAGCGCGGCGACGACACCGACGATGATGCCGAAGCGCTGATCTTTGCGTCCGGCTTTCATCGCGTAGGTCATCACGGCGGCGACCACCAGCAACGCTTCGGCGCCCTCGCGCAACAACACCAGGAAGGACGCGACGAAGCCGCTCCAGCCGAGTTCGGCCGTCGAGGTGAGCTGGTCGAGTTTGGTGGCGTCCTCGGTGATCTTGGACGCCAGGTCGTCGGCCTTCTGGTTGTATTCGTCGACCGATACCGAGCCATCCTTGGCGGATTGGCGTAGCTGACCGAACATGGACTCGAGCTCTGAAACCCTGGCTTGGCCGAGGTACGAGATGGTCGCCTTCTCCAGGCCATCTGCCTCGTAGTGGGCGAGATAGGCGTCCTTGGCGGCATTGGCCGCGGCATCATGGTCGCCCGACTGGTAGGCCTGCTTGGCCTCATCGAGCTTGGCGACGACGCGCTCGCCGACGCGCGTCCATTGGTCGTTGAGCTCGGGGGTGGCGATCAGCTCGGTGATGTCGTCGCGCAGTAGCTGGGCGGTGTCGGCAACTGCCTGATCGACGTCTGCCTGGGCGGCGGCATCGCGCGTCAGGTCGCGGATGGATAGCAGCTGGGTGACGAACGCATCGGCGCGCTCGTCACCGAGACGGTGGTTGATCTGAGCTTCAAGGCCGGAGACCTGATAGATCTCGTAATAGGCCTGCCGAATCGATTGCTCGACGCCTTCTTGGTCGGCGTTCGCATACTGATCGGGGATCTGCTCGATGACGGCGATCATCTGCTCGCCGACGCTGGTCCAGTCCTTTTCGTCGGCCTGGGCGGGCGCACTCATCATCAGGGGAAAGATCGCGCCGAGGCAGAAGATCAGCAACAGCGCACGGACCCAGCGCGAGCCCGCCGGCGAGCGTCGCGCGGCAGACGCGCATCCCTGGACCCGGGGTACGGGGAATGCCGGCCAAGACTGTGTGACTGCAGTGTTCACGTCGTGTATCTCTGATCCTCGATTTATAAAGCTAGATCAGGATAGCCTTAGCTATTCTCGAAGTGAACAGCGACCCCCTCTTGACTTTTCAGTCCTCCGATAGATTGTGGTTTGACAAGGAATAACATCTAGCCCGATTGCCTGGATCGGCGAGATCGTTGAGGTCACCTGTTCGCGCACCGCTGAACCTCACGCGCGCGGCCAACCCTAGTGCCCACTCGTCCCGAGGACGATTTGCGGTGCGGCATGTAGTCCGGACAGAGCCCCTGATCTAGCCTTCGTCCTCTTTGATTCGGTCGTCACGTTGCCGGTGCAACGTGAGGAGCATCCGCAATTGGGCGGGAGCGATCAGGCGGGGCCTAGCGCCATCGAAAGCCGCAAGCCGAGCAACCTCTGAACTCTGCTAACGCATCGGATGCCACGCCACATTCATTCCGTCGCTGGATCGTCGGTATCCAGCAGCGCCCCGATCTCTGCGAACTAGCTGATCGCCTCGAAAACCTCGCGTCCACCCAGATACGGACGAAGCGCCTCGGGGATGGTCACCGAGCCGTCGGCGTTCTGGTAGTTCTCCAGGATCATCAGGATCATCCGGGCCATCGCGCACAGCGTGCCGTTCAAGGTGGCGAGCGGCTTCGGACCCTTCTCGTCGCGGAACCGGATGCCCAACCTGCGGGCCTGAAACTCGGTGCAATTCGAGGTGGAAGTGATCTCGCGGTAGCGCTGCTGGCTCGGCACCCAGCCATAGCAGTCGTACTTGCGGGCGGCGCTCAGCCCGAGATCACCGGAGGCGACGTCCAGTACCTCGAAGGGAATACCCAGCGACGAGATGAACTCTTTCTCGTAGCCGAGCAGCCTTTGATGCTCGGCTTCGGCGTCCTCGGGGCGGCAGTAGACGAACATCTCGAACTTGTCGAACCAGTGCACCCGGAAGATGCCGCGGGTGTCCTTGCCGTAGGAGCCGGCCTCGCGGCGATAGGCGGGGCTGAAGCCCGCATAGCGAATCGGCAGCTTCCCGCCGTCCAAGATCTCGTTGGAGTGGTAGGCCGCCAGCGGCACCTCGGCGGTACCCACCAAGTACATGTCGTCGCGCTCCAGCTTGTAGACATCCTCGGCAGCTTGGCCGAGGAAACCGGTGCCGTCCATCGCCGACGGCTTCACCAGGGCCGGCGGAATCATCGGGGTGAATCCCCACTCCAACGCCTTGCTCAGCGCGTACTGGATCAGCGCGAATTCGAGCAACGCACCCGGCCCGGTGAGGAAATAGAACCTCGAACCCGACACCTTGGCGCCACGCTCCATGTCGATGCCGCCGATGATCTCACCGATCTCCAGATGATCGCGGACTTTGATGCCCTCGGCCTCGAAGTCGCGGGGGGTACCGACGGTGTCGATGACGTAGAGGTCGTCCTCGCCGCCGGTGGGCACGCCGTCGATGACGATGTTTCCAAAGCTCTTCATGACCTCGTCAAACCGGGCCTCGGCGGCGTCCACCTGAAGCTGCAACATCTTGACCTGGCCCGACAGTTCCTTGGTGCGCGCCAGCAGGGCGGCCTTCTCGTCCCCGGTGGCCTTGGCGACCTGCGACCCCAGCGACTTCTGTTCGGCACGGGCGGACTCGAACGAGCTGATCGCAGCGCGACGCGCCTCATCGGCTTCGATAGCGGTGTCCACCAGTTCAACGGACTCACCGCGAGCCTGCTGAGAACGGCGAAGACGGTCAGGATCGGTGCGCAGCACCTTAGGGTCGATCATGAAACCAAGCCTAGCGAAATCGTCCATGGACGCTGACCGCGACCGAGCCAGGGACGGACGCTGACCCAACAGAGGGCTGAGCCGTGTCCGGTCGGTACCGGCAGCACTCAAGCACCACACCGACCAGAGATCGTCGGCGCTTTCGGCCACGTGACGAAGGATGCGCGGGCAAAGCGGGCTCCTTCGATAGTCTGTAATCACGAAGTCGAGCGGAAAGCCACTGTCTTCATCTGCGTGATCTCCATTCACCCAGTAGAAAGCCGAGAATGACGACCAGCGTTGAACCAGCCCCTGTCCCGGGGCGCCGCGCGGCCGTCGTCTATAACCCGATCAAGGTGGACGAGCGGGCTTTCCGGGCGCTGGTCAACGCCAAGGCGTGGGAACATGGTTGGCCGGAACCGGTGTTCTATGCGACCACGCTCGCCGACGCCGGTCAGGGCGCGACTCGCCGGGCTGTCGCCGAAGGAGCCGAACTCGTACTGGCGGCAGGCGGCGACGGTACCGTCCGGGTGGTCACCACAGCCCTGCGCAATACCGGTGTGGCAAGCGCGATCGTTCCGGTTGGTACGGCCAATCTGCTCGCCCGCAATCTCGGTATCTCACTCGACATTCCCCGCGCGCTCGACATCGCCTTCACCGGCGAGCCCCGCGAGATCGATCTGGCGCAGCTCGTGGTCGATGGCGATGAGGCCAATCCGGTGTTCTTCACCGGCATGGCGGGTGTCGGATTCGACGCCGCGCTGATGCGTGACACGGACGCCCGGCTCAAGAAGGTCGTGGGGTCGGCTGCCTACCTCGTCGCATTCGCCCAGCAGCTGGGTTATCGTCCTCGCCAGGTGAATTACCGGGTGGACGACGGCCCGAAGGCCGGGCGCAAGGCGGTGCTGGTTTTGGTCGGCAACACCCGCAGCCTGCAGGGCGGCATCGAACTCTTCCCGGACGCAGTCGTCGATGACGGCAAGATCGATCTGCTACTCGCCTCGCCGCGCACCCTGGCGGGCTGGGCCAGAGTTCTGGCCACCGTGCTGCACAAACTACGACGCAGCAAAGCCGTCGAATACCACGGGGGCCTGCGTTTTGTCATCGATCTCGAATCGGAGGCGCCTTGGGAAGTGGACGGCGACACCGAAGGGGTCGGCCGGCATTTCGAGTTCAGCGTGCTGCCGGGTGCGCTGCAGATCGTCACCGGCCGCTAGGCAGGGCGGGAGCAGTTCACCACCGGCCTGAACGGCCGCAGGCACTTATTGTGATTGATTTTGATGCGTACAGACGCAAAATCAATCACGATATCCGTCGTCTGGCGGCCATCGGGACAGTTGTCTGACGGTGGCCGAGGCCAGCGTTTAACATCTCGGACCTAGCTACCGGCCGTTGACGGGCTACCGGCCGTTGACGGGCACCTTTACCCCGTCGAGCGAGTGGTCATAGGGCAGCCGCGGGATCTCAGGGTTGACCTCCCGCAGCCAATCCAGAGCCTCTTGGTAGTCGAAGTCCTGGCCGCCGACCGGCACCTTCGGTTCTTTGCCGTCGGCTCTGGGATAGCTGCCCAAGAAGACCACCTGCTTACAGACCCGGTGCAGACCCATCAGAGCCTCGGCCATCCGAGCGTCCGAAACATGACCCTCGGCATCGATCGAGAAACAGTAGTCGCCCAGCGTCTTCTTGGTCGGACGCGACTCGACCCGGCACAGGTTGACACCGCGCGAGGCAAGTTGCTGCAAGATCTCGAGGAGGGCGCCCGGCTGATCCTGGCGCATGTAGGCCACCAACGTGGTCTTGTCGTACCCGGTGCGCTCCGGGCTCGGGCCGGGCGTGGTCACCAGGACGAACCGAGTCGCCGCGCGATCATTGTCGCTGATATTGGACGCCAGGCTCTCCAGCCCGTACAGCTCGCCGGCGACCTTCGCGCAGACGGCCGCGTCGAAACCGGAATCCGGGTTGGCGACGGTCTCGGCCGCACCGGCTGTCGAGCCTCGTTCCACCACGACCGCGCTGGGCAGCTGGGCGTCCAACCAGCCTCTGACCTGGGCAATGGCGTGCGGGTGGCTGATCACCCGTTTGATGTCGCTGAACTGGGTGCCGGGGCGCACGCACAGGTCGAAGGAGACGGGAATGACCACCTCTTTGACGATCTGCAGCGGCGACTCGATCCGCGCGAGATAGTCGAGGGTCGCGCTGACTCCCCCCTCGACCGAATTCTCGATCGGGACGAGCGACGCACTGACATCGCCGGCACGTACCGCGTCCAAAGCCCGGGCGACGGTCGGAAATGCGAGAGCCGGGGCGTCTCCCAAAGTCAGCAAAGCTTGATGGGTGAAGGTGCCCTCCGGCCCGAAGAATCCACGCATGCCGATCAGAATAACCCGGGCTGCTTGAACGCCGTAGAGCGGTCCACGCCCGGTGATCCGGTATCACTCCTGTCGGCCGGTAATGGTTCTTCCCACCGCACCTTGGGAGAGGAGAGCTCGCACCAGAAGTGGGCAGGCAGATGCCCGCCGGTGCGTCTTATTAATGCTGTACGGAATGGTCGGACGACGTGCGCTCAGTTACCGAGGTAATCGAGTTTGCTGGGGAACCGGCGTCGGCTCGCTTACCGCAACAGTTTGCTCATCCTGCGGTCTGCGAGGACTTTGCCCCCGGTCTGGCAGCCGGGGCAGTACTGCAGCGACGAGTCGGCGAAGTTGACCTGGGCGATCGTCGAGCCACAGATCTCGCAGCGCTCGCCGGCGCGTCCATGTACTTTCATCGCCTGTCGTTTATCGTCTTTCAGCTTGTCGGGCGGTAAACCCTGGCAACGGTCGAGTGCCTCGGCGAGCACCGCATTGATCTGGTCGTACAGCATCCGGCGGCCTTGCCCATCGAGGTTGGACGCCGGCATGAATGGGCTCAGTTTCGCCGCATACAAGATCTCGTCGCTGTACGCATTGCCGATTCCGGCGATCCGGTGCTGGTCGCGCAGCACTCCCTTGATCTGCGACCTGCCCGCGTCGTCCATGATCTGATCGAAGACCCCGAAGGTGAACTCGGACGACAGGGGGTCGGGGCCGAGTGAGGCAATCTGCTCGATGGAAGCAGGGTCATCCGCAACCCAGATCGCGAGCTTGCGCTGGGTTCCGGCCTCGGTGAGATCGAAGCCGGACCCATCGTCCAGGGTCAACCGGAAGCTGAGCGGTCCCTTGCCCGGACGCGCCGGAGCGGCAGGTTGCTCCGGTTTCCATTTCAGCCAGCCGGCTCGCGAGAAGTGGACGATCAGATGCTCGCCCTGGGCGTCGATGTCGATCATCTTGCCGTGCCTGCCGACACCATTGATCTCCAGGCCGATGAGCGCGGCCAGCGGAGGTTGATAGGTCTTGAGCGCGGAGAAGTCGGTCAGTTGGACGCCCGCGATGGCGTGCCCCGCGAGCTGGGCGTCCAACCAGCCGCGCAGTGCCTCGACCTGAGGTAGCTCTGGCATCTCGCCTCCTTGGTCCCGGTCCTGCTACCTATTATGGCCGCGCGCTGACCCTGCTCTCCACTATGGGTTCTGCTCTCGTCACCTAGCGGAAGCAAGCTCCAGAACGGGCGCGAGGAGAACGATGCATGGATACAGGTTCCTAGCCCCGGCTCCCGCTATGTACCCCGGGTCTCCATTTGGCTCTCACTATGGATGCTCGTCCCGATCCGGCTCGCACTATGTACTTTGCTCCCGCTGTAACACGAGCGAGAAGCTATAACGGAAGCCGGATTCACAACGCCAGCAACAGCGCCCATTCAGACGACCAACCAGATGAGGCAGACCGCACCGAAACCGACGAGGCTGCAGATCGCGGTGAGCAGCGTCCAGGTCTTGAGGCCGTCGGCCACGCTCAGACCGAGATACTTGGTGACGATCCAGAAACCGGAATCGTTGATGTGCGACAGGCCGAAGCCGCCGAACCCGATCGCCAGCGCGATCAGCACGATCTGAATCTGGCTGAAGCCGCCACCCTGCACCGCCGAAACCATCAATCCGGCCGTGGTCAGCAGAGCAACGGTCGCAGATCCCTGCGCAGCACGCAGCGCCAATGCGATCACATAGCCCATCAGCAGCACCGGCATGCCGAGCCCGACCAGCAGGTCTGACAGCGCGGCACCGACACCGGTCTCGACGAGAACGTTGGCGAAGACACCGCCCGCTCCGGTCACGAAGATGATGATGGCGACCGTGTCGAGCGCCGAATCAAGCACCGAGCTGCGTTTGGACAGATTCCACCTCTCTTTCGATCCGATCAACAAGTAGGCCAGGGCCACGCCGACCAGAAGCGCGGTGATCGGCGCGCCGCCCAACGACAGCGCCCGCTTGGCCAGCGAGCCGTCCTCGACGAACAGTGCACCGGTCGTCCCGACCATGATCATGGCGAGCGGAATGAGAATGATCGTCAGCACGGTACCGGCACCAGGGCCCGGACGCGCAGTGATCTCTTCGACGCTGCCACGCATGGCCGAGGCCGCCGGCGAGGCACCGATCTTGATCTTGTCGAGTTTCATCCGCTTCGATACGAGGTAGCCGACGACGGCCATCGGGATGCCACAGACGATGCCGATGATCGTCATCATGCCGAGATCTGCGTCCAAAGTGGCGGCGATCGCGACCGGGCCGGGATGTGGCGGCACCGATACGTGCACGGCCAGCAGCGCGACGCCGACCGGCAGGCCGATCTTCAGCGGATTGATGCCAGCCACCTTGGCAAAGCCGAAGATGATCGGGGCGAGAATGATGAAGCCGACATCGAAGAAGACCGGTATGCCCAAGATGAAGGCTGCCGCGGTGACGGCCATGATGACCCGTTTGACGCCGAGTTTGCCGGTGAAGGCGGCGGCCAGCCGTTCGGCGCCTCCGGATTCTTCGATCATCTTGCCCATCATCGCCCCTAGCCCGACGATGATGGCGACCGATCCGAGGGTCTTGGCCATGCCATCGGTCAGCGTGCTGATGACCTGATCGAGCGCCAGCCCGCCGGCGAGCGCGGTGCCGATCGATACCAGCAGCATCGCCACGAATGCCGACAGTTTGAGCACGATGACGAGGACGAGCAGCACGGCGATCGCCACCACCGCCAGCCCGAGAAGGTATGCCTGACTCACCGGTTCACCTCCCACGCAGGGGAATCTCCGGCCTCGAGAATCAGGAATGCGCGCGAACGTCGCTCCGGCGCCATCATCCGCCGACGGAAGCGGTGTCCATGTCTGGTCTTGCAGCCACTCATCTCATGCCTCCTCGGGAGCAACCACGGTGATCACCGACGAGTCGTCCTGGGCTGCCTTGCCCTGGGCCTCACCCAACAGGTAAAGCTGCCCGGCGGCCGCCGCGACCGGTGCAGCCAGATGCGCCGAACGGCAGGCGTCGGCGACGATACCCATGTCCTTCACGAAGATGTCGAGCCGGCTCTTGACCTCGGCGCCATCTTCGTCGTACGCCTGCAGCATCCGCTGCCCGCGGTCGCCCAGCATGAACGAGGCCGCCGCCCCCGACATCAGCGCATCAAGGGCTTTCGCCTTGTCGAGGCCGAGTTTTCCGGCGAGCGCCAGCGCCTCACCGGCGACCGCGATATGGACGCCGCAGAGCAGCTGGTTGACCGTCTTCATCTTCTGGCCGTCGCCCGGTTCGTTGCCGATGCGCACCAGGTTGGACGCGAGTGTCGTCATCACCGGCTCGGCCAGCGTCCAGCCCTGCTCGGTCGCGCCGACCGTCATCAGCAGATCGCCCTTGCCGGCGCGGACCGGGCCGCCGGAAACCGGGGCGTCGATGAGTTCGAGGCCGTCCGCGGCCAGCTTCGCCGCCACAGCTTGCACGGCCTGGATACCGACCGTCGAGGTCACGACGATCGCCGCGCCCTTATTGAGTTCGGCCGCGACCCCGGTCTCGCCCCAGAGCAGGTTCTCCAGCTGCGGCTGGTTGCGCACCGCGACCAGCACCAGATCGGCGTTCTTAACGGCCTCGGCACCGGACCCGAAGGTCGCGACTCCGGCCTTTCTGGCGAGCTCGATTCGAGCCTCGGCGATATCGAAGGCCCGCACCGGGTACCCCTGCGAGCGGAGCCAGGTTGCCATCGGCAAGCCCATGGCCCCCAGCCCGAGGACGGCGACGGTACGTGTGTTTTCGGTTGGCATGGTTGATCTCCTGTGATCGATTGCGATGGGATCGCCATCTGGCGTCCACCATTGAGGTGTTTTGTTGATGTGGATATGGCTGCAGGCCGAATTGCCGCGCCCGAAATCCGCCCGCGCGCCCGATATACCTGGCGCGGCTTCCGATTTCGTGCGCAGGAAACAACGACGAGAATGATGTTGCCCGGCCGGGCCCCCGGCTGCGCGCGGAAGCGGAAGGCCTAGCGGGAGAGCTTGTCGGTGACTTCGGCTAGCGATTCTTCGTCGCCGACGTTTCCGGCGAAGACGATGTAGGGGATGCCGCGGGCGGGGCCCTCGACCGGCTCCCACAACGACACGATGCCCGGCAGCATGGGGCCTCGGACGAATGCCTTGGCCATGCCGAGGCCGCGCGCTGCGACATCGCTGGAGGTGATGCCACCCTTGGCGATCACGAACCGCGGCGGATACTCGGCGATCGTGCGCTGGACGATCTCGACAACTGCGTCCGAGACCGCTCGGGCAATGGCCAGCGAATCCGCTGCGTCCTGACCGGTGACAAGCGTCCGTGACGTCCGGACGACGACATTCCCCTCGGCGAGCCCCGCGACGACCTGCTCGACTATGGCGTCCAGGTGCTCGTCGCGGCCGGCCGTCAGCACGACCGGCACGTCGATCTCCACCTCGAACGGCCGACGCCGGGCACGCAGCGCGTCCAATTGCCTGGTGGTCTGCTGGACGTGCGAGCCGACGACGATGAGCCCTCCGACCGCGTCCTCGGCGAGCCCGCCTTGCCGGATCTTCTCCAGATCGTCACGTTCGAGGGGCGGATGGACATCCTGGCCGATGCGAGCCCGGACGAAGGGCGGCCCGACCCGGTAGATGAAACGCTTGCCCGCGTCTTCGGCCTCCTGCAAGGCAAGCGACAACCGACGAAGGTCGTTCTCGTCCACGATGTCGGGGACGATCGGTTGTTCGGCACTGGCCCGCTTCAACCGGTCCACGACCGCCGGTAGATCGGTGCGCAACTCGGCCAGCGGAATCTCGATCACCGATGACGCAGCCAGCTCGCCGCCGCTCTTCTCTTCGACCCAGTCGGCCAACCGGGAACTGCGGTAACCGAAGGTGGCGTCGCGGGCGAACTCGGTCTCGCCGACCGGGGTGAAACCGTCGGCCATGCTGCCCGCGTAGTGAATCCCGTCGACCGTGATACGCCCGGCATCGCCGAATGCCGGTACGATCACGATGCCGTCGACGCGGGTGCCGTCGTGGTCGGCGATGCAGCCGGCGAGCACTTGGGGCTCGAGCGGGAAATGCCCGCGCAAGGTGGAGTCCGAGCGTGACACGAAGTCAACCCGGATTCGGGTGCGATCGGAGGCTTCGAAAGCCGCGGCAGCGACCTCTCGGTTGCGCTGGGCGGCGTCGTCCGGATCGAGGCTGCGCGAGTTCGTCATTACGTAAACGGCCGGACGATCCTGAGTGAGCGCCCACTCCATGGACTCGGGAGTCCAGTCGGTGAGCACCGGCAGGTCGGCGACAGACTGTGTGCCGGTCGGATCATCGTCGAGGACGACGAAAACCCGGGACGCATCGCCTGCCGCGTCGCGAACTTCTTGCGCTGGGGTTTGGGCGGTCGGCGGCTGGCCGGCCAGCAACCGTTCGAAACTGATGGGCATCGACTCTCCTATGAGTTAATCATCAGATATCTGATGTCTGGATCATAAGGGACGCGGCAGTCATGCGACAAGAGCGCGGCGCGATACAGCAACGCGCCTGAGCGTGCGCCAGATTGCAATTGGCCGGCGAGCCACGGTCCAGTCCGAAATCTAGAGTGCACTGAGGCGCGTTCCCACACCTTGCCGAGACAGAACCTCAGCGCGACAGCACGTAGGTTTCCAGGTCGCGCTGGGTCTGATCCATGTGGGAGGTCATCGCGCGGCCAGCTGCCTCCGGATCGCGGGCGACGATCGCGTCCAACACGCCTTGGTGCTCGGCGATCGCATGCTCGCGAATGTCGGCGACCGACGAGGTCTGCGTCCGGGAGAACTCCAAGGTCGGGCGCATCGGGTCGAAGATCGCGGCGACGAAAGGGTTTCCCGTTCCTTGCAGGATCGTGTCATGAAAATCGATGTCCGCGTCCACGAACGTGTCGACATCGCTGTCTTCGGCGGCGGCGCGCATCTTCTGGACACAGCATTCCAGCGTTTCGAGAACCGAGTCGGGGCAACGGGCCGCGCACAATTCGGCGGCGCCGATCTCGATCATCCGGCGGACCTCGATGAGCTGGCGCGATACCCCGGTGCCCTTGGGGTCGAGGCGCTGTAGCCGGGCGATGGCATCGATGTCGCGCCAGTGCTCGGCCGGCACCACGAAGGTTCCCACACCATGGGCGACCCGGATGACTCCCCGTTGCTCCAAGCCCTTCATCGCCTCACGGACGGTCAGCCTGCTTACCCCACACTCACGGGCGAGGGCTTCCTGGTTGGGAAGTGCACCATCGGCAAAGTCACCGGCCAAGACCCGGTCGATCAGCGCGGAGGCCGTCGCGTCCACCAGGTTCTCGCGACTCATCAGGCCTCCCAGACTCTTCAACCGCGTTCAAGTGAACTCGGGTGGCCAGCGTCTCCCATCCAATGGGTCGGCCCTGGCTGAGGAAAAGATTAGCGCTCTCGCGCGAGCCCAGCTCTTCGTCATTCTGGATCAGTCCGGGCCGATACCGCGGAAGGCGTCATGCGGACGACCGAAAGCCACGTGCTTGGGCCGCCGCGGATCGGATGGAAATAGGCGAGCTATGCCGTGCGTTGCATTCGCCAGTCGCCCGGCAGCCTCAGGGCAGACCATACGGTTTGCGGCTCCTGCAGGGCGACATCCAGGCGTTCGAGGTAGTCGGCGCGCGATATCTCGCTTGCGCCGAGGCTCGCCAGGTGATCGGTCAGCCACTGCACATCGAGCAAGGCGGTGCCGTCGGGCCGGCCGCGCAATTCGTTGATCAACCGCACCAGAGCCACCTTCGAGGCATCGCGTCCACGCTCGGGGTCGTGGAACATCGATTCCCCGGCGAACAGCCCCCACAAGCTCACCCCATACAGACCGCCGACCAGGCGTCCGGACGAATCCCAGGTCTCCACAGAGTGGACGACGCCTTCGTGGTGGGCCTGGGTGAAGATCTCGCGGATGTCGTCGTCGATCCAGCCGAACGGACGCGACGGTTCGGCGCAGCGCTCCAGAACCTCATCGAAAGCGGCATCAATGGTCGTCGTGTAGTGGCGTGCCGATTTGAGCAGGCTCTTGGTCACCCTCAGATCGTCCAACTCGATGATGCCTCGCCGCATGGGCGACCACCATCCCATGCGGGCGTCGAAACTCGCGTCGTGTAGCGGCATCGGGAACGCGCCCGAACAGTAGGCGGCCAGTGTCATCGGCAGGTCGAACTCGTCGCTGAACGCGATGAGGTCCTGGCTCGGCCACGTACTTGGTGGACCGAAAGCCTGCATCGACATGTTTCCAGTGTGGCACCCGGCACTGACACTCAGCGTGCGTGCCGCGGCACCCACTCCCTCTTCTCGCTGCCCACATAAAGCTGGCGCGGACGATAGATCTTCTGACCGGGATTGTCGTGAATTTCTTTCCAGTTGGCGATCCAGCCGGGCATGCGTCCCATCGAGAACATGACCGTGTACATATTCAGCGGAATACCGATGGCGCGCAAAATGACACCGGAATAGAAATCGACGTTCGGGTAAAGCTTGCGTTCGACGAAATAGTCGTCGTTCAACGCGAGATCAGCAAGTTCTTGCGCCATACCCAACAGAGGATCATCGATCTTCATCGCCGTCAGCAGACGATCGGCAGCACCGCGCAGAATCTTCGACCGTGGGTCGAAGTTACGATAAACCCGGTGGCCGAAGCCCATCAGACGCCGATTATTCTTCTTGTCCTTGACCTGATTCAAGAATTCCTGGGGTGAAATACCCTCACGCCGCATCCGCTGCAGCATCGTGACGACCTCGGTGTTCGCGCCACCGTGCTTGGGGCCCCACAAGGCCACCACACCGGCCGAGCATGCCGCGTAGAGGTTCGCTTCGCCCGAGGCGACCATCCGCACGGTGGATGTCGAACAGTTCTGCTCATGATCGGCATGCAGCACCAAGAACATGTTCAATGCATGGCTGACTTCTGGGGATGCTTCGTATTCCTTGTAGGGAAGCGAGAACATCATGTGTAAGAAATTGTCGACGTAGCGCAGGTCGGGACGTGGGTAGATGATCGGCTGGCCGATGCTCGACTTGTATGAAGCAGCCGCAATCGTCCG
Organism: Propionimicrobium sp. PCR01-08-3; assembly: GCF_030286045.1. Classification (NCBI taxonomy): domain Bacteria; kingdom Bacillati; phylum Actinomycetota; class Actinomycetes; order Propionibacteriales; family Propionibacteriaceae; genus Propionimicrobium; species Propionimicrobium sp. PCR01-08-3. The sequence goes on along the minus strand of NZ_CP127390.1, from coordinate 3,147,098 downwards.
GATCTTGCTGATCAGCTTGGCCGCGTAGATCTCCAGCGCCGCATCGTCTCCCGGCTCGATCTTCGGACGCTCATGGGTCGACAACGAGTTGATCATCGCCGACATGATGGCCATCGGATGCGAATTGGTAGGGAAAGCATCAAAGTGCTTCATCATCGATTCGTGCAGCGCCGAGTATTCGGTGAGTAAATCGCTGAAATGCTCGCGTTCGGCCTGGGTGGGCAGGTGCCCGAAGATCAACAAATAAGCTGTCTCGACAAAACTCGAATGTTCAGCGAGGGTTTCGATGGGATATCCGCGATAGCGCAAAATTCCCTCATCGCCGTCGATGAAGGTAACTTCGGACGAACACGAACCGGTATTTCCGTAGCCGTCATCGAGGGTGATCAAGCCGCTTTGGGTGCGAAGCTTGCTGATGTCGACGGCCCGCTCCCCCTCGGTTCCGGTGAGAATGGGTAGCTCATAGACGTGCCCGTCGACTTCGAGTCGCGCGTATTCAGCCATGCGGGCTCCTTTCGTTCGGTTCCATGGTGGCCTTTCAGGGGCGGGCCAAGGCACCGATATCAGACTGCGATGCATCCTAGCCGGAATGCGAGAGCGTGATCTTATCGGGCCAGGTCAGTTCCACTCGGCCATATAGGTCGCCCGACGAGGTTGAGCACGCCCGTGCGCGCACTATTCACAGTATTGGGCACAGCGATCGCGATAGCGATAGCTCGAAGAATTAACGCTACCCGCATGACTGCTCGTCCGATCTGATGAACCCGGGCGAAATCGGGGAGGCAGCATTTCGGCCCGTGGCTAGCACGTACTAGCGTGGTGGCAGTTGGACACGAGTGGGAGCATGGCCCATAACCACCTATCGAGCAGGCACAAGTCAACAGGCCATGTGGACGCAATGGCCCGCGCGGTCTTTACGAAACAGCGGGTGACGACCGCGCATGAACGGGGAGCACATCATGGCCGAGAATGACGGATTCGGGAAATCGATCATCGGCGCCGCACCCATCGACGCACCAGATGTCACGGCTCGCCTGCTCCGCACGCTCGTCGGCTTCGCCATCGACGGAACCGACTGGTTCCCCGGCGCTCGGGCCGCAGCCGGTAAGCAGCTGCAGAACAAGGGATCGGTCGAGGCCGCGATCTCGTCCGTCACGACCGGCCACGTGACCCTTTCGGGTGCGCAGGGATTCGTGACCAACCTCGGCGGCATCGCGACCCTGATCATCGGGGCCCCCGCCAACCTTGCCGGTGTCGCGTTGGTGCAGACCCGCATGGTTGCGGCGATCGCTCACCTTCGCGGCTATGATCTGGACGACTCGCGGGTCAGGCATGCCGTTGTGACGACGCTTCTCGGCCAGCGCATCGTCGATGAGCTGGTGGCTCACGGCGACCTGCCCGGCAGCCCGCTGGTGCTGGCCACCGCGCCCGGCATCGATTACCGGCTCGAACAATTGATCTCACAACGGGTGATGACCGCGCTGCTCACTTCGACCGGCGGCAAGCAGGCCATCGGCCTGGTCGCGAAGCGCATTCCGGTGATCGGCGGCGGCGTGGGAGCAGCTACAGATTCCTGGAACACCGCCGCGATCGCCCGCTACACCCGCGCCCAGTTCGTCAGCCGCCGCGGCTCGCGCTGATTTTCACTCACTGACCTTCCCGGCTGCTTCGATGACCTCGTCGATCTGCTCGCTGAGGCGCTCGGTTTCGGCCCGATGCCGGGCCACCACTTCCTCAAACGAGATCCCGTAGTAGGCCGCTTCCATCAAGATCTTCATATCCTCCAGCATCGGCATCCGCGGGTTCGCCGGAGCACACTGGTCTTCATAGGCCGCCATCGCGAGATCGTCGAGTCCGTTGATGAACGTCTCCTCGTCAACGCCCTGATCACGGAAAGAGCGTTCAATGCCGACGCGGTCGCGCAAGTCCTCCACCGCCCGCGCGTAGCTTTCGACGCCCTCGGCGGGAGTCGAGGCCGGCAGACCCAGATGGACCGCGATCTCCTGGAACCGCTCGGGGACGATATATCGCTCGTACTTCGGCCAGCTGTTGAGCTTCGTGGGTACCCTGCCGTTGTAACGGATCACTTCGGGCATGTATACGGCATTGGTGCGGCCGTGAACGAGATGATATCTACCTCCGGTCGGGTGCGACATCGCGTGCACGATGCCCAAGAAAGCGTTGCCGAAGGCCATGCCGGCGATTGATGCAGCATTGTGCATCTTCTCGCGAGCCTTGATATCGGCTGAATCAGTGCTGTTCGGTGGGGCCTTGGTGCTGCGCTCGATATTCTCGAAGATCAGCTTGATCGCGTGCAGGCAGAGTCCATCGGTATAGTCATTCGCGTAGACCGAGACATAGGCCTCGGTAGCGTGGCTGAGGGCATCGAAACCGGCATCGGCCACCAGGAATCCCGGTAGTTGTTTGGTCAGCACGGGATCGATGATTGCCACAGCCGGCGTCAGCGCGTAGTCGGCAAGCGGGTACTTCATGCCAGTCTGGTCATCGGTGATGACCGCGAAGGGGGTCATCTCCGAGCCGGTGCCCGAAGTCGTCGGGATGCAGACCAGCTTCGCCTTCTTGCCAAGTTCGGGGAACCTGAACGCCCGCTTGCGGATGTCGAAGAACTTCTCGCGCATATCGGAGAACTGGGTCTCGGGGTGCTCGTAGAGCAGCCACATGACCTTGGCCGCGTCCATCGGTGAACCGCCGCCCAAGGCGATGATCGTGTCCGGGCCAAAGGCACGGATCTCTGTCGCCCCCGCCTCCACCTCGGATACCTTCGGTTCGGCGCGCACTTGGTTCAGCAACTGTACGTGGACGTGATTCTCACGGCGGTTCAGTATGCCGGTGATCGCATCGACATAGCCGAGATCGGTCATCGTCTTGTCGGTGACGATCGTAACGCGCTCGACACCGCGCATCTCGGCGAGATAGCGGATCGCATTCGGCTCGAAGTAGGTTCTGGCCGGTACCTTGAACCACTGCAAGTTGTTGTTTCGCCGTCCCACTCGTTTGATGTTCAACAGGTTCACCGCCGATACATTGTTGGAGACCGAATTGCGTCCGTAGGAGCCGCAGCCCAGCGTCAACGAGGGCATGAAGGCGTTGTACATGTCACCGATACCGCCATGGGACGACGGGGAGTTCTCGATGATTCGGATCGCTTTGACGGCCTTGGCGAACGCGGTGATCGTCTCCCGATCGCTCGAATGGACGACGGCAGAATGACCCAGACCGTCGAAAGCGACCATGGCCGCCGATAGTTCGATGCCGTGCTGCACGCTGCTCGCGCGCAGTACCGCGAGCACCGGGGAGAGCTTCTCGCGGGTCAGTGGCTCCTGCGGGCCGACGCCGCTGACCTCGGCGAGGATGATCGAGGTGTCCTCGGGCACCCGGAACCCTGCTTGCTTGGCTATCCAAACCGGAGACTGGCCCACTATCGTCGCATTGAGCTTCGCCTGATCGCAGTCATCGCTCCCCGCGGCCACTCCGAAGATGAACTGCTCGAGCATGCGCTTCTCAGCCGCATTCACCCGATAGGCGTGCAGCCTGGCGAACTCGGCCAACGCCTGCTCGGCGATCGGCTCGTCCAAGATCACAGCCTGCTCGGATGCACAGACCATGCCCATGTCGAACGCCTTCGACAACACGATGTCGTTGACCGCACGTTCGACGTCGGCGGTGCGTTCGACGAACGCCGGGACGTTGCCGGCACCCACACCAAGTGCCGGCTTGCCACATGAGTAGGCGGCCCGCACCATGGCGTTGCCGCCGGTCGCCAGGATGAGAGCGACCCCGGGATGGTTCATGAGCTCCCCGGACGCCTCCATCGACGGCTCCTCGATCCACTGGACGCAGCCTTCCGGAGCGCCGGCCTCGATGGCCGTGTCCCGGACGATCCGAGCGGCTTCGGCCGAGCATTTCTGCGCCGCAGGATGGAATCCGAAGATGACCGGATTACGGGTCTTCAGGGCGATCAGCGCCTTGAAGATGGTCGTCGACGTGGGATTGGTGACGGGGGTCAGCGCACAGATCACACCGATCGGTTCCGCGATCTCGGTGATGCCGCTGATCTCGTCGTGGGAGATGACCCCGACGGTCTTCTGGTTGATGATCGAGTTCGTCACATGCTCGCAAGCGAAGATGTTCTTGACGGCCTTGTCCTCGAAGATGCCGCGACCGGTCTCCTGCACCGCCAGCACAGCCAGCGGGCCGTGATTGTGGAGCGCCGCAACCGACGCCTTGCGGACGATATGATCGATCTGCTCTTGGGTGAATGATGCGTATTCTGCTAGCGCACTCTGCGCCTTTGAAACCAGCGCATCGATGTCGTTTGTCATTGGGGCTCCTCCCCGATGCGGACGACTTCGTCCACATCTTTGCTGAATGAAGTCCTGACGGGAAATTACCTTGCGGCCAGCCTATCAATCACCGCCTGGGCGAAGATCTCGGCGACCTCAGGAATGATGTCCGCGAAATACGCCGGCTCGAAGGCCTCGACCTCGAGGATCTGAGGCTGGGTGCCCGCGGCCATCGCCACGTCGATCCGAGCGTAGAGCGGCGTCTGTGCATCGCTGGAGAAGCCGCGACCGCGACCGATCGTTTGGATCGCCGCCATCACCTGGTCACCCACGGCGATCTCCGCCGCGGTCGGGTGGCCGCGTGAAATGTCCTCGATGTAGTGGCCACCGATGTAGCCACCGCCGAAAGTGAGGATCGGGCCTTTATGGAAGGACGCGGCGAACTCGCCGTTGAAGTAGATCAGTGCGTTCTCGCCGTGCCGGGTGACGTGCTCGATGGCAGGCTGCACCATTACTGTCTTGCCAAGAGCGAAGATCTGGCGAGCCAACGTCAGCGCCGACGGGTCGTCGCTGGCGAACCATCCAGTGTTGGCGGAGGCCACCGAGACGGTGGGTTTGACGATCACGCTGGCGGCCTTACAGTTCGCGATCGCCTCGCCCACCTGTGCCGGTCGGGTACAGAACTCAAACGGGGCGCAGGGCACCCCGGCATTCGCCAGATCCTGCAGATAACGTTTGTCCATATCCCACTTGATCAATTCGGGCGGGTTCAAGACGCGCACCTGCTGAGTGACCTGGTCGAGCCAGTGCATGAACTCTGCATAGCGTCCCGGGTAGTCCCACGGTGAACGCATCACTGCCAGATCAAAGCCCGACCAGTCCACTTGCTGGTCGTACCAGATCGGGGTCTCGACCTCGAATCTGCGGGTCTTCAGCGCAGACACCAGCGCCTCGATATCACGCTCCTCATCACCGAGGAATTCGGCGTCGGTGGTCACCAGAGCAATACGTTCCCCGGTCATGGGTTCACTCCTGTTGCTCGCCGACTGCTGTCGTCTGCGTAGCGCCAGGATTCTTGAGTCGCCGCGAATGGAAGAAGTAGGCCACACCGATGACGACGAACCAGATCGGCGTGACGAACACTGCTTGGCGTGTTTCCGCGTCAAAGCAGAGGATTACCGTGCTGATCACGAAGAAGGCGATGACCGCCCATGCCGCCACGATGCCACCAGGCATCTTATAGATGGACTTTTGGTGCAGTTCGGGGTACTTGCGGCGGTACACCAGATAGCAGACGACGATGACCGACCAGGTGAAGATGAAGAGCACCGCGGCGATCGAGGTGACCAGTGTAAAGGCTTCGATGATGGTATCCGAGGTGTAAAGGAACGCTACGCCACCCATCAGCATCACTAGCGAGACGATTAGTGCGTTCTGCGGCACGTTACGTTTCGACAACTTGCCGAATGCCTTTGGCGCCTGCCCGTCGAGCGCTAAGCCGTACATCATACGCGAGGTCGAGTACATACCGGAGTTGTCAGATGATGCAGCAGCGGTCAGCAGGACAAAGTTCATCACCGAGGCAGCCGCACCGAAGCCGGCCAGACCGAACATCGACACGAACGGGCTGATACCGGGAACAACCGAACGCCACGGGATGACGGCACAGATGGCGGCCAGCGCCAGCACGTAGAAGAGGGCCAGGCGAACCGGGATCGCGTTGATCGCACGCGGCAGGTTGCGCTCGGGGTTTCTGGTCTCGGCCGCGGCGGTGCCGACGACTTCGAGACCGACGAAGGCGAAGAAGGCGATCTGGAAACCACCCAGGAAACCGAGAGCGCCGTTCGGGAAGAAGCCGCCGTCATTCCACAGGTTCGAGATCTGTGCGGCGTTGCCCTCCGGGGAGACGAAGCTGCTTGCCAGCAGCCAGGCCGCGACAATGATCAGCGCGCCGACCGCCACGAGCTTGATCAAGGCGAACCAAAACTCGGCCTCACCGAAGAAGCGCACCGCCAGCACATTCAGCAGGAAGAGCACGACCGCTAACGTCGCCGATGGCAGCCAGAGCGGCACCTCCGGCCACCAGTACTGGGCATAACCGGTGATGGCCGCCAGGTCGCCCATGGCCGCGACGATCCAGCTGAACCAGTAGGTCCAACCGACGATGAAGCCGCCGGCGGGACCGAGCATGTCCTCGGCGATATCGCGGAATGACTTGTACTTCAGATTGGCCAGGAGCATCTCTCCCATGGCGCGCATCATGAAGTAGAGGAAGAAACCGATCAGAGCGTAGACCAGCATGCTGGAGGGGCCGGCGACGTTGATCGTCCGGCTGGATCCCATGAACATGCCGGTGCCGATGGCACCGCCGAGGGCGATGAGTTGCAGGTGGCGATTGGAAAGGCCGCGTTCGAGTTCGCGTTCTTCGATCGAGGCTTCGGCCAATAGGTCAGCCTCAGGTGTTATCTCGGTATCACTCACGTGTGAACTCCCTTGTTCGTGCACTGCCGGAGCCTGCCGGGCGTCACCACACACGCCCGGCGAGCTATTGGTGGAGGTGGGTTCGTCTTGATGAACGGTTTTCAGCCGACCAGGACGTCGTCGGCCGGGACGTACTGGGCGGCGAGACCAAGGTCACGGGCTACCGGCAGGCTGGTGAGCTTGCCCGCGGAAGTCGACAAGCCACGGGCCAACACATGATCGGCGTTTAGTGCCTGGCGCCAGCCGTTGTCTGCCAGTTCGGTGATGTATGGCAAGGTCGCATTGGTCAGTGCATGGGTCGAGGTGACAGGCACCGCACCGGGCATATTGGCAACTGCGTAGAAGACCGAGTCGTGTACCTGGTAGGTAGGCTCCGCATGCGTCGTCGCATGGGTATCGGCGAAGCAGCCGCCCTGATCGACGGCGATGTCCACAAAGACCGAGCCTGGCTTGGCGTTGGCAACCATCTCGTTGGTGACCAATTTTGGTGCCTTGGCGCCCGGCACCAATACGGCGCCGATCACCAGGTCGGCCTCGCGCACCGCCTCCTGGATCGCATATGCCGTCGACATCCGGGTCTTGACCTGACCGTCGAACTCGGCGTCCAGAGCGACCATGGTTTCCGCGTCGATGTCAAAGATGGTGACATCTGCTCGCATACCGTGAGCCATCTGCGCGGCGTTACGTCCAGCGGTGCCACCGCCGATCACCGCAACCTTGGCCGGCGCCACACCGGGGACTCCCGGTACCAGTACGCCGCGCCCACCGTTGTGTTTCATCAATGCCTGGGCGCCCACCAACGTCGAAAGCCGGCCAGCCACTTCGCTCATTGGCTGCAGCAGCGGAAGCCCGCCGCGATCGGTCTGCACGGTCTCGTACGCGATCGCCAAAGTGCCCGCCTGAAGCAGGGCCTGGGTCTGCGCCTCGTCCGCGGCCAGATGCAGGTAGGTGAACAGCACCAGGTCATCACGCAGGAAGCCGTACTCCGAAGCGATCGGCTCCTTCACCTTCACCAGTAGCTCGGCCTCGCTCCAGGCATCGGCCGCGGTTGGGACGATGGACGCGCCAGCCGCGCGATAGTCCTCATCGGTGATCGCGGATCCGAGACCGGCGCCGGACTGGACGAGTACCTGATGTCCGCGCGCAACCAAGTGATGCACGCCTGCCGGGGTCATGGAGACGCGATGCTCCTGGTTCTTCACTTCTGCGGGAACTCCGATTTTCATCTGCCTTTTCTCCTTTGAATGGGTCTTGTTCAACTGTTTTTGGGTGCTCTGACGCGGTCTTGAGGGTTGGCTGTTCTCTCGTTCGACTCGGCTGTCAGTGCCGAATTGAGTCGTTCTGTCGGCTGCAAACCGATCGCGTGTCAGCAGGCGCGGACTGCCTGCTTGTGTACGTACGGTGAAGTGCTGGCGGCCAACAAGGCGGCGTAGTTTGGCGAGAAGCTCAGCTCACTGCCCAGCCGGACCTCGCTACTCGCGTCGGTGACGTCGAGAATCAGGTGGTCTGAGCTGGCGCCAACCACAATGATTCCTGGGTCTTGAGGGGTGAGACCGTCAGGAGACGCATCCTGACGGCCCAGATTGCAAATTGCCCGCCAGCGTGTGCCCCTATCCACCACAACGGGATACTGTCCGAAGGCGTCCTGACCTACCTCGCCGACTGGTACTGACGGCTTGCGCTCCAGTTCTATTACCTCGGCAACCACTCGTACAGCGTCTTGCCGAGTACCTCGCCAAGGTTTGCGGTCGAGAGTTTCACGGCCGAGGATGATGGACTCGCCCAGCCGAAGGTGGTTTATCTCGTCTGGCATGGCCCCGCTGGCCAGCAGATTGAGATTGGCGCTATTGCCACCCGAGAGCAGGTCCAGCGACAGCCCGGTGGCCTGGCGGCATTGCTCCCGCAGATCCACCAGCATGGCCATCTTTTCTGCACTCGGCAGCACTCCGCCGTAACACGCCAGATTGGTCCCCAAACCGGCCAGTTCGATCTGCGGCAACGACGCGGCCTTCGCAACCTCATCGATCACCCGATCGGGCCAGATGCCCTCACGCAAGTCACCGACATCAACCATCATGATCACCGCGTGTCTGGTTTTCTGCTCGACCGCCGCACGGGACAACGCAGCCACCGTCTCGGCCGATGAGTTGAGCGAGTAGTCCGCCCACCGCACAGCACGAGATGCCTCGCTTGGCGACGGTGGCCGCAGCAACAGCCGTGGCGCACGCAGCCCGAATTCAGTGACGCGCACGAGGTTCGCGATCCGCGAGTCAGCCACCATCGCCACTTCTGCGTCCGCGAATGCTTCCAGGACGACCGGATGGGCCTGCATAACCTTGCTGACCGCGGCCACCTGAATGCCGTGCGCGGCGCATTCGGCAATCAGTGCCCGAGCGTTCCCGGCAATCCGCTCCGGATAAATCTCGAGTCTGGGTGTGCAAGTAGTCATGGGTTCACTCCGTCACTTCTCCGGCGGTTTGCTCGATAGCCAGAGCGGCTCCAGATTTTCCGGTCGTCGAAGCAACCCAGTCGACGAAGGTCGCGGCGACCTCATCGTGGTAGACCTGCGCCAGCGTGCCCAGGGCCGAGAAGCGATAGTCTCGATCGATGAGAATGCTCGCCTCAGGTGGCGGCAGCAGCCGGGATCCCGCTCCGAGTCGGATACCTGCCAAGATCTCCTCGCCGCCGGGCACTCGGGTTAGCGCACCGCCCGTGCCCACGATCCAGCGCACTGCGGTCAAATCCTTGCCTCGCACGATTTGCACTTTCCCGGTGGGTGTGAACAAGTCGTTCACGCTCCCGGCGTGCCGGCGGATCCCGGCTTCCACCGCATGCTCAGTCAGCCAGTGGGTCAACCTCACTTCTTGTTCGGCTGCGGGCATAGCCCGCAAGAACTGGAATCTCTCCTCGTCTCCGGTATCGCCGGTCAAGGCCGCGATCCGGTGGGCATTCACGTACACGCCCAGATCGCCCTCGACCGTGCGTTTGGCCCTCGGCTCAGGATCGATCGTCCGACTTGTCCATTCGAGAGTGCCGTCGGTGACGCTGTGAATGTCGGTAGTGGCACCACCCACATCGATCACTAAGGCATCCCCGAGGGCATCTGCAAATATCTCGGTAGCCAGCAGCACCGCGCCAGGCGTAGGCAGGATATCGAAAGTAGAGATATCGGCTAGCGCCGTCATACCTGGTGCCTTCGTGATGTGTTCGTTGAACACCTCGTGAATGAGCGCCCGGACCGGTTCGATATGCAGTACGTCGACATCCGGAAAGACGTTGTCGGCGCACATCAGCTGGATACCGGCATCGGCGAAAATGCCTCGCACGCGGCGACGTACCGCGACATTTCCGGCATATACCACCGGAACATCAAGACCAGCCCGCGCGATCATCCGAGCATTGTTGACGACGATGTCCTTTTCGCCGTAATCCACACCGCCGGCAAGCAGAATGATATTCGGTTGAGCTTCCCGCAGATCATCGACATCGTACGAATCAATCGACCCGGCCGTGGTCTGCACGACGATCGCGCCGGCACCCAAAGCCGCCTCCTTGGCGGCGCGGGCGGTCATGCCAGCCGTCAGCCCATGGACGCTCATCCGCAGCCCACCAGCGGCCGAGCTGTTCACGAATGTCTCGACGCCACTGGTAGGGACATCCGACGAGGAGCGCATCTGGTCGATGGCCGCCGCCACGCCGAGGCCGACATCGCCTTGCTTCACCGAGGTAGAGGCGAACCCCTGGCCGATATGCGTGAACCGGCCATCAGCCAGGTAGAACGCGTTTGCCTTGGTGATCGTGGAGCCGATCTCCAGCGTGACGACGGTCTTCATCGCCTACTCACTCACCTTCAGCATGTCGTGGTCGCGCATCGTACGTACGATCGCGTCCAGCACATCAATGCCTTTGGTTCCGCGCCCGAAGGTGGCGTCCAAGCCGGTTTCGGCAGCCATGTCGCGGCTAACTTGAGTACCGCCGGCGATAAGCACCATCTTGTCGCGGACGCCTTTTTCCGCGGCGATCTCGGCCAGCTTCTTCATCATGGTGCGGTGCACCTCGTTATGGCTGATGATCGTCGAAATCAAGATGGCATCTGCGCCCGTTTCGATCGCGGCATCGACCATTTTCTCGACGGGCACCGAGGTGCCGAGATAGCGATATTTGACGCCGTACTTCTCGATCCCACCGTGCTTGATATCGAGAATCTCACGCATACCCACCGAATGCTCGTCCTCTCCGACAGTGCCCGCGACGACCGTGATGCCGTTGTCGTTGACGGCCTCACGCAATTCAGTCTCCGGGAGCAACTCGTGTTTCTCGGGAATGACCAGAGTCGTCTTGTCGATATCGAATCCGACATGGCCCTTCACCTCGACGAAACAGCCCTCGGCCGGCTGCAAAACCTGCAGGTTAACGACCTCCGGCTCGCTCAGTCCCATCTTCTTGGCCATCTCGAGAGCAGCCTCGCGCGCGATCTCGGCATTGTCCGGGATCATCAGCTGTACCAAGGCGACTCCATCACCGGCCCATTCGGCTTCGGGACGAAGCAAGTCGCCGGTGCGGTACTGCTCGGTCTTGACCAGCCGCTTCTCCACGCTGTCTTCAGGGTCGAGTTCGTCGATGTAGACGATCTTCGACGGATCACAAAGCGTGCAGCCGCCGATCAAGTCGCAGGCCTTGTCGATGCCTTCGGGCAGTGCGTTGTTGCCGAAGTGGTCGCAGACCGGCGCCAGATAACCGGGATCCCGTTCGACCACTGTGCCGGTCGCGGTGCCGCCGTCGCTCGCCCGGGCAATGCCGTCGTGATTGCGTTCGGGGAACTCGGCCGAATCGACGAAGAAGCCCTGCTCGACAGCTGCGAAGTAGCCACCGGCATGCAGCATTTCGGCCAAGAAACCGATCGCGCGCTCCTTCAAATCGCGGACCATGTCGCCGAGAGGACCTTCGCGGTTGATGGTCAGCAGCTCTTTGATGCCGTCCAGCGCGGCCCAGGTCTGCTTGACGGTCTGCAGGCCTCGAATCGAGTTGTAGTGCCAGGGCAGGTTACGTCCCTCGTCCGGGGTGATGGTCGACTGGATATCGGCGCTGGTCAGCATCGAGATCATGGTGTCGACCACGTGGGTGCGGATCGCCTCGGGAATGTCCGACTCGATGTAGCGGGTGTTCTGCTGGGCGCGCATCTTGTAGTCCGAGAAGAAGTCGCGCAGCGCCACCGCGTAGGGCAGGTCGTACCACAGCTTGGGCACCGGCGGTGCGCTCGGCGGCACGGTCGACAGGCCGATCATATTCGTGGGCATGCCGGCCATCTTCGAAAAGATCGAGTTCAAGCCGTGCTGCACCATCAGCTCGGGCATCACCTTCCAACCCTGACGGGCGGTCGCGTTCGCATTGTGTGCGCCGTCGATCTGGAAAATACGCGCTCCGGCCATCACGCTCTTGGCCTCGGCAGCGTCCACGAAGCTGCGGTACATATTGATATTGCGATAGAGCACGTTGTATTGCGGATCCTGGTGGGCGCCGTTGACGCCTTCCTCCGCGAAGAGCACCGCGACTTCGGGCCCAGCCACACCTGAGACATAACTGTGGAAGTTGATCGGCCGGCCGACTTCATCCTCGATCAGGTCGCAGGCCTTGCGACTGGCGCGCAGCTGCTTGCGGGTGATCGGCACACCACCGACGCCCTCGGGGGTTCCTTCCATCAAGCCATCGATGTGGCTCTGGCCCGTGGTGCGGATGACCATAATGTGATCGGCACCGTTCCAGGCTGCCATTCGCATGCGACGGATGTCGTCCTCGAAACGACCGGAGGCGATCTCGGAGGTGACAACGCACGATGGCTGTGGATCGATGCCCTCGAAGTATTTTGCCGCCGGCATCGGCACGCTGCGCTTCAGCGGCGTCGACATGTCGCGGTAATGGAAGGCGCCCATATCGATGCCTTCTTTGGGGCAGTCCCGCCAGGTCCAGCCCTTGCGCGGCGGGTGATAGTGCTCCAGGTCGCTGATGATTTCTTCGACGTCGATCTTGGCTTGCGGATCGAGATGCTCGCTCACTTCGTGCTCCCCTCGAAGAGACCGTCGAGCACGGCCGGATCCTCGGCGATCTGCGCGGCGGCGGCGCGGATGTCGACGCCATCACGGCGGGACAGCCGAAGTACGGCATGCCCGGCACCTTTGCCGAGCAGGCCGGCCAGATAGAGGTTTTCGACAACCGCATGGGTGGTGCTCGAATCGATACCCATGCGCAGCAGTACCGAGCGTTCGATGGACGCGGTAGTGTGGGTGCGCGCCAAATCCACGACGGGCGTCATCACCTGCTCGCACAGTTCCCAGAAGCGGGCCTTGAGTGCGGTGTCGTCCATATCGGCCAGTTCGGCACGCAAGGCGTCGAAGCGCGCCACTCGGGCGGTCTCCTCGCTTTGCTCTTCAGTCATTTCTGCAGTCCTCCCTTGTACTGAAATTCGTGATGCAGGGCGTGGTCAGGCGAGTTCGGCCGCGAACTCGCGCACTTTGTCGACCGAGGCGTTGATATCGGCGGCCAGGAACTCGACATCTGTCGGGGTCCACTCCCCTACCGGATGGGCTTTGGCGGCCTGCTTGATGTAGCTGCGGCGTAGCCGCTCCAGATCGAGTGGCTTGCCAGCCACCTGGTTGAGCCGTTCGGGAATCACTATCGCCTTGCCCGGGACATTGTCCGCGGGGTCGCCCCGGCGCACCTCGATGCCGCGACTGCGAGCGAACGACAGCTGGCTGTTGTGGTGCTTACCGGCTCCGGTGTACTCGGTCTCCTGCACCACGACGATCTGATCGCGATCCATCGTGCAGGCCAGCGCGACAGCCGCCGTGAGACTGGTATTGCCGGCAGGACCCCGCTCCAGGCCCTCCAATTTGGTCAGCAGTTCGGTGATATAGAAGACCTCACCTTGGGTAACCAGCTGGTAGCCGTCCATGTAGCGCAGCGCGCGGGCAGCGTTCTTGGGGACGTCCACTCGATCCGGCCAAGTGGTGAACGGCACTCCAAAGCCGGTGTGACCCGTGGTAAACGACTTATTGTTGAAGTCGGTATCCGAGGCCATGTGCAGCCCGCTCAGATCGACCGAGACCGCGATCACCTCGGTCTTCTCGCAGCCCGTCTGGCGTAGCCCGCGGGCGGTTCCGGTCAGGTTACCGCCTCCGGCATTGGTAACCACCACCGCATCCGGTTCCTTGCCGTAACGGGTGCGGACCTGCTCACCGATCTCGGCGCCGAGGGTTTCGATGCCGAGAATTCCGAACGGAGTGTACAAGCTGGCGTTGAAGAATCCGGTGTCCTCCAAGGTGCGCAATAGCACGTAGAAGAGCTCCGGGCCTACGGTCAGCTTGAGCACCTCGGCGCCATAGGCCTCGCATGCGCGGGCCTTCTCCACGATCTCTGGCTGTCCGACCTTGTGTGAATCGAAGATCTCCTGAACCACGATGCACTTCAGGCCCCGCTGGGCTGCTTGCGAAGCGACTGCGGCTCCATAATTGCCACTGGTCGCGGTCACCATGCCCTGATATCCCTTCTTCTGGGCCTCATAAGCACTGATGGACGCGCGGCGGGCCTTGAAGCTGCCGGACGCATTGGCGGCCTCGTCCTTCAACAGGATGGTGGCTCCCTTACCCGGCTCGGAGATCTCGCGCACGGCTTCTGTCAACCGGTGCAACTCGTGAAGCGGCGTATCGCCGACCTTGCTATCTCGCTGGATGGTCGCAACATCGTCCAAGCTGTAGCCCGAGGACGCCATCATGGCCTCGTAGTCGAAAGCGATCGGGCTCTGCACGAACTGGTCGTAGTCGAGCCCCAGCGCCTGGCGCATGATGTCGTTCTTGCGGGCCATGACAGCCGCGTAGGAGTTGTCTCGGCTCATGACTCGTACTCCGTCCCAATCGTCAGGATTTCGCGCACCGTGGTGCCGAAGCTGTGCGAATAGCTCGGATTGATCCGACTCAGAGTTCCGGTATGCGCGCGGCCGATGATCGACCGGATGGTGACCTCATCGCCGACCTGCGCGTCGGCGACCAAGAAGCCGTCGACCCACTGAACGAGCGGGGTGGCCGCGGTATCGGCCGGCAAACCAGCCGCCCGCTGCTGCGGCGTGAGGATAGTTCGCTGGATCTCGACCCAGGTCCCCGCCGAGGCTGTGTCGTTGGTTGTCGTAGTCATCTACCTGTAACTCCTATTCGTCAAACCGGCCGAGGTTCAGCGACGCACGTAGGCGGACGGGCCCATCAAGGCGCTCGGCGACGGCAAATCGATAATCCGTTTGAGGCCTGGAGTGGCGGCAAAGATGCGCGGAATGGTGTTCACTGCGATGCCCTGAGTGGCAATACCGCCGGCGATCTCCGGACCGGTAGACATGGTGATTTCGGGCACGCCGTGGATAGTGACGTAGTCGCCGGTGGATTGGCCTTCCGCCTCGGGGGAGACCTGCTGCGGATGGATCAGTTCAATGACCACCTCGTCGCCGCGGTAGCCGAGCGCCGAATGCTTGCAGCCGGCAACTTGACCAGGTTCAATCACCCGGTCACGAGCCTGCCTGCGTACCGATGAAACGATCGGCTCGATGGTCTGCTCGACCCGGTCGACGCCCAAGCCAAGCGCGTCGCTGATCAGTCGCACCGATTCGGGGAAGCCGACGTGTCCGACGATCGACCCGTCAGCGACTCCCGCTGCGAACTCCTCGGGAGTGGTGCCCACGCCCTGGGTCTGCAGCACGGTCACGCCGTATGGGCTGAGATCGTTGACGCGACTGGCCTCTATCTTGGTGACCGTCTGGCTTCCCGCGGTGAGCACAACAACGAGATGGTCGAGCACGAAACCCGGGTTGACGCCGACGCCTACGATCGACACGTCGTTCGCCGTGGCGAGTTGGTTGAGTTCGGCTGCGAGCTCGGGGTTCTGGGCCTCGGGCGCCGCCATCTCCTCGGCGATGCTGACGACGTTGACGCCCGCCGACAAGATGGTCTTCAGGTCCAGCAGCTGCTTGGCCACCCACGAGGTGGTGCAGATGGTGACCACGTCAACCTTCTCTGGGTCGAGAATACTCGCCGGATCGGTGCTGATCCGGACTCCGCTCGGCTCGGTGCCGAGCAGAGTGCCCAGGTCGCTGCCATTGAGTTCGGGATTGATGTCGATCGCGCCGACCAACTCCAGGCCTTCCTTGGCCAGGATCAGTTTGGCGACCCCTTGACCCATGGCACCCAGGCCCCATTGCACAACGCGGATTCGTCGCTGATTGTCGTTCACTTCGCTCCTTTGTGGGTTTGCTGATCGTGCGGAGATCTGATTTTGGGTAGCGTCGGGTAAGGTTGGGCACGCGGAAAACGCGTCCTGTCCGTTCGAGATAACAAAATCGCCGCCTAATAAGAGCGGGCGGCTCGACTGATGCCCGGCTTACCGGCTCAATTGGTCCGGGGCGAGATGAGATCGTTCGCTCGTTGCCCCTCGCCGCGCAGTGGCTGACCGCGGCCTCTTGCGGCAGTGCTATTCAATGCCATAATGTGCTCCCGAAGTTTCGTTGAACATCCAAACTCCACGACTGCATGCTCAACGCACCAACTGTCTCGATGAAGTCACCGATGACTTCCTCCGTTAAAACTTTCGCACGACGAGCCCACAGCTAGCAGCACATCGCTCGAATCGGTCACCCTTGGGGCGATGGGTTGGTGAATCACTCATGGCGGTGTGCACAAGCTGTGAAGGTTCCCGTATGAAGATGACGGAAGGGGCGGACATGCACGACGAAGTCGACCTGCGGCTGGTGAACATCCTTCAGATCGATCCACGCATCCCGTGGGCACGGGCCGGTGAGATCCTCGGGATCTCGGCGACGACCGCGGCCAATAGATGGCGCCGTCTGAACGAGGCCGGGCTGGCGTGGATCAGCACTTATCCCAATCTGACCTGCCAATTCACTGCCACCGTCGAGGTGGACTGCCGCACCGAATTCTTACCGTCTGCGATCAAGGCGTTGTGTGAGAACCCGCTGATCGTCAACGTGGACGAGACCACCGGGACGCGCGATCTACTGCTGATGGTCATCGCGCCCGACATGGACACTCTCACCAGACTGATCATCGACTGGATAGGCGGCCTGAACGGGGTTTACGGCACGCGGAGTTCGCTGGTCACCGAGGTCATTGCCAGTGGCGAATCGTGGCGCGTTAACGCGCTCAACCGGGAACAGGTCCGCAAAGCCACGCTACAGCTGACGCCCGATCGAGCGATCACCCACAACAGCCTCGACGTGTCGCTGTCGGAAGCGCTGGCGCGGGA
Source organism: Propionimicrobium sp. PCR01-08-3 (assembly GCF_030286045.1). Classification (NCBI taxonomy): domain Bacteria; kingdom Bacillati; phylum Actinomycetota; class Actinomycetes; order Propionibacteriales; family Propionibacteriaceae; genus Propionimicrobium; species Propionimicrobium sp. PCR01-08-3. The sequence goes on along the minus strand of NZ_CP127390.1, from coordinate 3,130,017 downwards.
CGGTCGGGCCAGCGTGGCATCGCTGGCTCAATTGCTCGACGAGCCGCCCAGCACCGTACACCGGCGCCTACAGAAGCTGCGCGGCAATCGCCAGATCATCATGCGTTGCGACCTCGCGCCCGAACTGGCCGGCTGGCTGCTCGAATACACTTGGCTGACCACGGTGGCGTTCAGTCATAAACAGCGAGTGATCGAATTGCTGCGCGGTCAGCCGTCACTGCGCTCGTGCATCTGGACGACGGGCGCGAACAATCTCAGGGTGAACTTCCGGGCCAATCATCTGGGTGGGCTTGGTGGTTTTGAGTCAGCGATCGCCAGCTCCCTACCCGGGCTGGCACCTGCGGAAACCATCATTCACATGCGCAATCACAAATCCATGGGCTGGCTGCTCGCGAACAGAGGCCGCTGCACAGGTGAACTGGTGACACCGGTCTTCAGCACCAAAGAGCCCAGCTGAACCGGAAATCTCAACAGATTGGACGAGTTCAACCCGCTTCAGTATCAGGCAGGATAGGTCCGTTCGACCCGCTTGTTGATGAGGCAGGTGACCTCGTAGCTGATCGTCCCCATAAGCTCGGCCAGCTCGTCCGCATCGATCGATTCCGTGCCTTGCCTGCCGAGCATGACGACCTCGTCTCCTGCCTTCGCCGGGGCTGGTTCGCCATCGATCACCGGGCCCAGGTTCAGCATCGTCTGATCCATGCAGACCCGGCCCACGATCGGATACGAGACCCCACCGACCAGCATGCGTCCGCGATTGGAGTTCAGCCGGGAGTAGCCATCTCCGTAACCGACGGGCACGGTCGCGATCCACGAGTCGACGGGCGCTGTCCAGGTGCGTCCGTAGCTGACCGTGTCGCCGGCGGCGACCTGTTTCACGTAGCTGAGCTGAGATTTCCAGCTGAGCGCGGGCCTCAACTCGACCGGACGAGGAGTCTCGGCGTCCGGATAGTAGCCGTAGGCCATGATGCCCGGCCGCACCATGTCGAAGCCTTGGGTGGGGTGCCCGAGCACGGCCCCCGAATTGGACGCATGCACCAGTTCAAGCGGGGCGAGACCGGCCCGGTCGCGGTCGGCTCGGATCTGGTCGGCGACATTGAGCAGGCTCGTCATCTGGCCTGCGGTGAACTCATTGCCGACCGGCTGATCGCTGATCGGGAAATGAGTGAACAGGCCTTCCAGCTTCAATGCCGGGTCGGCGCCGATGGCTTGGGCAAGCGCTGGCGCGTTCACCGGACTGGAACCGATTCGGCGCATGCCCGTGTCGATCGCCAGATGCACCGGATAGCCGGTGCGTCCGGCTCGGGCGGCCGCGGCCGACGCGGCAGCTATGGTTGCCTCGTCGATCACGGTAGGGGTGATGTCGGCGGCAATGGCGGCGTCCAATTCGTCATCACTCAGACACGGCGAGAGCTTCAGAATCGGTTGGGTGATGCCCGCATCGCGCAGTTCGATGCCCTCGGGCGTGGTCGCCACCCCGAACCAATCGGCGAGTCCCAGTTTGGCAAGATGCCGGGCGACCGGCACGGCACCGTGGCCGTAGGCGTCCGCCTTCACCGCCACCAGAGTCTTGGCGTGCGGTGCCAGCTTGCGGGCCTGCTCGACGTTGCGGGCTATCGCGGAAAGATCGACCTCGGCATGTGTGACGTACAGCACATAAGCATGCTAGACCCGCCGCCACCGGTCCGCCCGCCGTGCCTGTTCTGCCCGATGCGAGTCCGAAGAATCCACGAAATCTGAGTTTGCACCGGATGAAATTCGCGGATTCTCCCGTGATCGCAGCTGCTCGCACCGGACGAGCGTGCGAATCCTTCCGTGATTGACGAGAGATCCTGATCCGATAGCCCATTTAGGCAGGTCAGCCCCGCGATCGTGGAAGGTTTTGCACACGTGAGCCGCGTGAACCAACCTGATTCAGCACCAGTGCGACCCCGGACGCCGATAACTCACAAAAATCGCCTATCCAGCCGGCCGCCACTTCTGATGGAACAGCGCGCACCCAGCGGATCGGGCCGATGACCATCCGCAGCCGTCAGAATAGGAGCGACAGCTCGGGAGATTCCAGCACGGTCGAGATATCGCCCAGGAACTGCGATCCCTGTTCGCCGTCGATCAGCTGGTGGTCGAAGCTGACGGCCAGCGTCGTGACCCAGCGCGGCACGATCTGTTCGTCCTCGCCGGAGCCGACGACCCACGGACGACGCTTGATCGCGCCCATCGCGAGAATGCCGGACTCGTCCCCGTTGATGATCGGGGTACCGGTGTCGATACCGAAAACCCCGACATTGGTAATCGAGAAGGTGCCGCCCGAGTAGTCGGCGGGCTGCAACTTGCCGTCGCGGGCGGTCACCACCAACTCGTTGATGGCCCGGCACAGCTCGACCAGGTTCATCTTGTCGGCGCGCCTGATCACCGGGACGAGCAGCCCGCGCGGGGTCGCTGCGGCGATACCGAGGTTGACCTCGTCGTGGTAGATGATCTCGCCGGCTTCGCCGTCCCAGGTGGCGTTCAGCTCGGGATGCCTGGCCAGCGCCAAGCAAACAGCCTTGGCATGCAACAGCAGCGGGGATACGTGCAGATCGCGGAACTCACGGCGCTTCTTCAGCTGCTCGACCAGGGTCTTGGTGGCGCTGATGTCGATCGTATTGAACTCGGTGACGTGCACATGCTTGGCGATCGATTCAGCCACATTCTGCGCAGTCGCCTTGCGGACGCCCTTGATCGGCGCAATATGGTCGACCAGCGCCGATCCCGGTCCGCCCGCACTCTCGGCCGGGGTGTGTCCACCGATACCGGCAGCCGCCTCGACGTCTTCCCTGCTCACCGTGCCGCCCGGCCCGGTGGGACGAATGCTGGCGAGCTTCACCCCGAGATCACGGGCGAGTCTGCGTACCAGCGGTTTGGCCAGCACCTTGCCGACCGCAGTGGTGATGGGCCCCGGCTCAGACGGTGTTTGCGCCTGTCGGCTCCCGGCTGGCTCGGCGACCGCGGCCCTATGGGCCGTAGTACCTGGGCCGGCACCACCGGCAAACCCACTACCCGCGCGCCCCGGTGCGTGAACCGCGTCTCCGGAGGACGCCGAAGATCCGGCCGCTCCGGTCCGATCCGGATTGGCGGTCTCGGCACTCCCGCCATCACCATGGGCAACAGATCTCACGCCAGCGACGTCAACCCCGCGCGACACAACTCCGTTCGCTGCCCCACCCGGCTTGCGCAACGCTGATCCCAAGTGCGGACGACGGCGGCTCTTCGGTTCGGGCAATGGCCCCGAACCCACCAGCGACTTCGGTTGCCCCTCGGCTTCGTCCGTGTTCTCGTCGACCGAACGCTGTGCCGCGGATTGCCCACCTGCGGAACCAGTCGTCGTGGCATCTGCAGCCTCATCGGCGTCACCACGGGTTGATGCCAAAGACTCGGTGTTCTGCCCTCCAACGACTCCCGTCCCCGGCTTGGAACCGGGAACTGGTGAGTGCTGAGGCGCGCTGCTCGGTTCTGCTTCCAGACCGGAGTCGGGCTCATCGGCCGACCCGTCGTCGATCTCGATGATCGGGGTGCCGACCTCGACGGTCTGGCCGACCTCGGCGAGCAGCCGCCGCACCGTGCCGGAGACCGGGCTCGGCAATTCGACGAGTGACTTGGCGGTTTCGATCTCGACGAGGATGTCGTTGACCCGCACCTCGTCGCCGACCGAGACCAACCACTGGGTGATCTCGGCCTCGGTCAGGCCTTCGCCGGGGTCAGGAAGCTTGAACGCAAACATCTATCGTCCTTGTCAGTAAGCCATTGATTGATCGACGGCGGCCAGCACGCGATCGAGATTCGGCAGCCAATCCGACTCCAGCTTGCTGGGCGGATACGGCGTGTCGTAGCCGGTCACGCGCAGCACGGGAGACTCCATGACGTAGAAAAGTTCTTCTTGCAGCCGGGCCACCAACTCGGCACCCGGCCCGTAATTGCGTTGCGCCTCATGGACGACAACCGCCCGCGAGGTGTGCTCGACGCTGCGGGCGATGGTCTCGAAGTCGAGCGGCTGCAGGCTGCGCACGTCAACCACCTCAATGCTGCGTCCTTCTTTTTCGGCAGCTGCCGCGGCGTCCAGACAAGTTCGCACCATCGGACCCCAGCAGATCAGCGTGAGGTCGGTGCCCTCGCGCACCACCGCCGACTCGTGCAGCCCGTATGCCGGGGCGTCCAGTGCCACGACGCCCTTCTCGTGGTAGCGGCGCTTCGGTTCGAGGAAGATCACCGGATCGGGCGAGGCGATGGCCTGCTGGATCATCCAGTAGGCGTCGTTCGCGTTCGACGGCGTGACCACGGTGAGCCCGGGGGTGTGCGCGAAATAGGCCTCGACCGACTCAGAGTGGTTCTCGATGCTGCCGATGCCGCCGCCGTAGGGGAACCGGACGACCACCGGCAGCTCCACGCGTCCCTGTGAGCGGAAACGCAGCTTGGCGAGCTGTTGGGTGATCTGATCGAAGCCCGGAAAGACGAAGCCGTCGAACTGCAATTCGACGACCGGACGATAACCCCGCTCGGCCATCCCAATAGCGGTGCCGATCAGGCCGGATTCGGCGAGCGGCGAGTCGAGCACGCGATCATCACCGAACTCGGCTTGCAGACGCTCGGTGACCCGAAAGACCCCGCCGAGCGACCCGATGTCCTCGCCGTAGAGCAGGACTTTGTCGTCGGAGGCGAGCGCGGCGCGTAGCCCGGCGTTCAGCGCCTTGGCCAGCGTCATCGTCTTGGTGAGCTCGGTCTGCTCTGCTTGGGTAGTGCTCACAGCGCCGCCTGCTCCCGGATTGTCGTGATATGCGGCTCGGCGCTCACTACCTTGGCCAAAGTCATCGTGGTGATCTCGCTGATCTGTTCGGCTTGCACAACGCTCACAGGGCAGCCAGCTCCCGGACGACCTGGTCACGCTGGGCCACCAAGTCGGGCGTCGGGGCGGCATAGACGCGGTCGAAGATGTCTTCGAGTTTGGGAGTGACGACGTTGTTGACGGCGTCGCGCACCTGCTCGCCGAAGGCCTCGGCCTCCTGGTCGAGCCTGGCCTGATCGGAGTCTTCCCACAGGCCCTCGGACCGAAGCCAGGCTTCGGTGCGGGTCAGCGGATCCTTGATCTCCCACTCGGCCGATTCGTCCCTGGTGCGGTACTTGGTGGGGTCGTCGCTGGTGGTGTGGGCACCCATCCGGTAGGTATAGGCCTCGATGAAGCTGGGGCCCTGGCCGCTGCGGGCGCGCTCCAATGCCCAGGTCATGGCCGCGTGCATCGCGAGCACGTCGTTGCCGTCGACCTGGACGCTCGGGATGCCGAATCCCCAAGCCCGCTGGTAGAGCGGAACTTGTGATTGGCGAGCCGCAGGTTCGCTGATCGCCCACTGATTGTTGACACAGACGAAGACGGCCGGCGCCTGATAGGCAGCCGCGAAAATGTAGGCCTCGTTGACGTCGCCCTCACTGATGGCGCCATCGCCGTGGAGAATCACCGAGACGCCATCGTCAGCGTTCGGATCGGTTTGCCGGTCGCGGGCCTGGCCCATCGCGTAGCCGACACCGTGCAGGGTGTGACCGCCGATGACCATGTTGAGGTGGTGAAAGCGGGTCTCTTCCGAATCCCAGTCACCGGTCTCCTTGCCGCAGAAGATGCCGAGCAGCCGCTCGATCGGCAACCCCATCAGCATCGCCATGCCGGTTTCGCGGTGGCTCGGGAAGACGTGATCGTTTTGGCCCAGCGCCGCAACTGCGGCCACCTGGATGGCCTCCTGGCCGAGCCCCGGAGCCCACAACCCCAGCTGTCCTTTGCGCTGAAGTGCTGTGCTCTCGGTATCGAAACGCCTGATCAATGTCATGTCGCGGAGCATCTGCGCGGCCTGCTCACCGGTGCACACCGGAGCAAAATCCGGGTCTTCGAGCAACGTGCCGTCTTCGCGGAGCAGTTGTACCCGAGCCTCTTCGACGGGCTGCGGGGGCTGGAATCTACTCGATTGAGCAGCAAGCCCGGCAGTCGGCCATCCGACAGACATCGCAGTATTCACCGTGGTCCTCCTGGCGTCCGTTCGTCACAACCTACTGAACCGTAGGTTTGTTGCCAGTATCAGGTTACCCAACCGTAGGTTTCTGCGCGAATCTTCTGGTGAACTGATAAACCGCGTGTCGTTTGTCCGGTTTTCACAACGAGGCAGGTCGAGAGCAGCCGAGCTTGCTCGAGCTGCCGAGACCAACGAAGTTGTTGACGAGCGCGCAGCGCGAGGAACACAAGTTGCGCAGGTCGAGCGTGGCCGAGCTTGCTCGAGCTGCCGAAGCCGAGGAAGTTGTTGAGCGGCATCAGCCGCGAACGCAACGAGGCAGGCACCCGTATTGTGTCGATTCAACGCCTGTGACGGGCGCCTAACCTACACGATCCGGGACCGCGGCGTTGCTCGGCCCATCGAGGAACCGATCGTGGGTAGCGAGGGCCCATGACGGGCGCTAGAGCTACACAATGCGCGAGGCCCCAGAACGGGCCAGGCTGTTGACGAGGACGCTGAGAGAAACACCGAGCGACAACCGCGCTCGAGCCTCGCCAACCGGAAGCGCGCCTGACTACGAGGTTCGAGGGAAACAACAAGCGACGAGCTCCCCTAGCATCACTCACCCAAAGTGGCGACCATCACCGCTTTGATCGTGTGCATCCGGTTGCCGGCCTCGTCGAAGATGATGTCGGCATTGGCCTGAAAGACCTCATCGGTGATCTCGAGGGCGTCCATCCCGGTCTCGTCATAGATCTGACGCCCGACCGTCGTGCCGAGATCATGGAAGGCCGGCAGGCAGTGCATCACCTTCACGTTCTTATTACCAGTCAACCCCAGGAGCGCGGCATTCACCTGGTAGTCGCGCAGCGCCGCGATCCGCGAAGTCCACGCGTCCTTCGGCTCACCCATCGAGACCCAGACATCGGTGCAGATGACATCGGCTCCCTTCACCCCGGCGGCGACGTCGTCCGTAATGGTGATCTCGGCCCCCGACTTGGACGCCAGCCTCTTGGCGGAAGCGACAATCCCGGCGTCCGGCTGAAAGTCGGCGGGGGCGACGATGCGCACATCGGCACCCATCAGCGCGCTGGATACCAGGATCGAGTTGCCCATGTTGTAGCGGGCATCACCCGCGTAGGCGATCGACACCTGGTCGATGTCGCGGCCGACGTACTCGCGGATGGTCAACTGGTCGGCGAGCATCTGGGTGGGATGCCATTCGTTAGTCAGCCCGTTCCACACCGGCACACCGGCATGACGGGCGAGCTCTTCAACCCGGGCCTGCTCGAAACCTCGGTATTCGATGCCGTCGAACATCTGGCCCAGCACCCGGGCAGTATCGGCGACAGATTCCTTGTGCCCGATCTGCGACCCGGACGGATCAAGATAGGTGCAATGGGCGCCTTGATCATGTGCCGCAACCTCGAAGGCACAACGGGTGCGGGTCGAGGTCTTCTCAAAGATCAGCGCGATGTTTCGTCCGCTCAACCGCTGGGGTTCTCGGCGCTCCTGCTTCGCAGCCTTGAGCTCGGACGACAAGTCGAGCAGGTAAAGCCACTCGTCGCGGGTGAAATCGAGCTCTTTGAGGAAATGGCGCGCATGCAGATCCGGCATGCCCGAAATCTTAACCTGAATTGCTGGATTCACACTTGCGGGTGGTCCACCCAACTGATCTCCACTCGTCGCACTCGGGATCACTGCCCGGCTGAATCGCTGGATTCACACTTGCGGGTGGTCCACCCAAAGCTTTCTATCGGGCCGATTCGTCCGCTGGGCTGCTTTGGGGCAATTCATCGTCCGCCCAGGCCAATGCCACCCGGTGTGCAGCCAGGCCGTATTTCAAGGTGGCGCGTTGATATGTCGCCACATCTTCGAAGCCATCGGCAACCGATGCCGCGCGAACCTGCACCTCGAGACGCTCCAGCCGATCGAGATCCTCGCCGATGCGGCGCCGGATCTGCTCAGCGACCTGGCTGCGCTCGGCGGGTTCCAAAAGCCCCAGGAAATACACTCTGGCAAGCATCTCGGTTTCCATACCACCGGTGTCGAGGTCGTCGAGCATCCAGCTGCGGAACTGGGCTCGTCCGGCAGCCGTGATGCGGTACGGCCGCTTTCCACGAGGCCCGGTCTTTGAGTCCACGGTGATCTCGCCATTGGCCAACAGCTTGTCGAGTGCGCGTTTGATGCTTCCGGTGCTCGCGCTGTAAAACAGCGACACCCCTGCTTGGAAGTTTTTGGTCAGCTCATAGAGGGTCTGCGGCCACAACATCAACAGCCCGAGGATGACATGTGCCATGGAGTTCAGCGTAGCCCTTGACAACTCCATGCACCATCTTCTTAGATATATCTAGTAGATAGTTCTCATAGACATACTCGTGGAGGACGTCATGACCATTGAAACCGACACCATCAGGCCGACCCAGCAGCTGAAGGTTCATCGCCCTGTCTCCTCGCCCGCGAATCCGATCGTCTTGGTGAGCGGCCCTGAGCTCGAGTGGGCGAGCGGTGATCCCGATCAGCCGTTCTGGGTCGCGAGCATCGACAAAGTGTTCATCGCAACGTTGATCGCGCAGCTATTCGACGACCTGGCCTGCGGGCCCGAAACCCCGATCGGCGACCTACTGCCCACCAGTGAGATCGCACCGTTTCAAGCAGCACCCGGCGTCGACAACGCCCGCGACATCACGGTGCAACATCTGCTCTCACACACCTCCGGGCTGTCCGACATCATCATTCCCCCGCGCGGCCACCACACCGAATGCTCGATGGACCAGTTGATAGCCCACCCGCAACGCATCTGGACACTGCGTGAACTCCTCCATCAAGGCGAGGGGCTGCCTGCATTCTCGGCTCCGGGTGAGAGGTTCCGCTACTGTGACACCGCCTATCTGCTTCTGATGCGCATCATCGAAGAAGCCCGTGGCACCGGATTCAGCGAGCAGATCCGCTCGCGAATCTTCGAGCCCTGCAAGATGGCCGACACCTCCGCCTGGGTGGACGCACCACCCGAGCGGCTGGCCCGACTGACCTCGAATCTCGCCCCCTTCAGGCTGGGCAGATCGCGCCGCGATACGCGACGCGAGTTCGCCCCGAACCTGACCTGGTCGACCGGGATGGGTGGCCCTGCCACGGCGCACGACCTCGTCCGATTTCAGCGCAAGCTGCATGCGGGCGAACTGTGCGACCCGAGGTGGGTCGATCTCTTCGGCACGCCCCTCAACCGACTCCGACCGGGCATCTACTACGGAACAGGCATGGTTTCGCTCCGGTTCAAAGAGTTCTCGCCATTGCTGCGCGACTCCCCTCGGCCGATCGGCGGTCTCGGATACACGGCGACCCACATGTTCTACTACCCGGACGAGGACACCCATGTGATCATCAACTTTTATTCGCACCGCGCGATGGCGTCCAGCTTCAGGACGCACATCCGGCTGGCCGGCCTGATCAAGCAGCACCGTTGACGCTACCGACAAGCTCGCGGCGAGGCTCGTGGTCTGGATAGGCTCGACAGGTGACCAAACTCATCACCTTTGTCTGCACCGGCAATATCTGCCGCTCCACCATGGGCGAGCAGGTTGCGCGCGCCAGGGCGTCCGAGCTCGGCACCCAGGCCCGCTTTGATTCGGCCGGTATCAGCGATGAAGAAGAGGGCAACCCGATCGACCCCAGGGCGGCACGCACCCTGCGCGCACACGGCTACCCGGTTGGCGATCATCGCGCCAAACAGGTCACCCGCGCATTGATTGAATCATCCGATCTGGTGCTGGCCTTCGAACCGGTACAACTGAACCGGATGAAGCGCCTCGCTCCCGATGCCGAAAACATCTGCCTGGTCACCGATTTCCATCCAGCGGGGGCCACCGGCTCGGGCATCGAAGACCCCTGGTATTACGGTCAAGAAGCCTTCGAGCAGACCCTTGAGGCCATCGAGGAAGCAATGCCCGGGCTGTTCCGGATGATCACCGAACAGGCAGCGCGCTGATTAACGGGCAGCCATCGACTTGTTCGGGCAAACCATCCGGGTTCGCGGCCACCAAAACCTCGGCCATTGCCGAGCACAGGTGAATCCGGCGACTCGCACATCGTTTCCCAGGGGTATTTCGGGCGTCCCGAACATACCGAGCAGAGCGTAATCGTCCCCGGAAAGCCTGCTAAGCCTGAATCCGTTGATGGGCGCCGTTGCGAGCGGCACCTGAGGGGTGCGATGGCAAGTCGAGTCGCGCGAGGGCAGGCTGGAAGCCTGTTGAGCGTGGGAGACGCAGCAAGCGTGCCTCGCAGGGGACGCGCAGTAGGCGGAAATCGGCGGATCCAGGCTAAGCCCCGTATGGTTCCGTCGATCCGCCACTAGGCTGGAGGCATGACGTTGTACTTGGCTGGTGGTAATCCTTCACAGGCTCTCGCGCCGGTGCTCGACGCCTTCGTCAAGGAGGTTCGCGGCCGAGGCGACAGAGTGGCGATTGCCCTGCTCGGCTCACCGGACGAAGCGGCCGGTGTCCTGGACACGTATGCCGACCCGATCAGTTCCCGGTTTCCCGAAGCACTTATCGAACCGATCTGGCTGACCGACGAGGACGACGAACCGATCCAGTGGCCGGCTGACCCCGAGAACCTGGCCGGGCTGGTGGTGGCCGGCGGCTGGGCTCCGGGCTATCTGGAGGCACTCACCTCGTGGCGCGAGATGATCTCGACTCTGGTGCGCCGAGGCGTCCCCTATCTCGGCTGGTCCGCCGGTGCCTGTGTGGTCGGACGCCACGCTGTCGTCGGTGGCTGGCAGTCCGGCGGCAGGCAGATCGCACCCGAGATCTCCGGCGAGGGCTCGACCGAACTCGATATCCGCGACGGATTGGCGCTGATCGGCCCGACCATCGAGACCCACGCCGACACCCAGTTCCTGATCGGACGAGCGCTCGCAGCCTTGCGGCAGGGCCCCATGCGTTCGGTCGCCGTAATCGACGAAGGTGCCGCGCTGGTGGTGGACGCCGCGTCCGGGCGCACCTCGATATTGGGGCGAGGTCAGGTCACCTGGGCGTCGAACGAGGACGAGCGGTTCTTCGTCCGATTCGAGCCTCGCGAGCAATCTGCGCCGACCAAGCAGTGACCTGATCCAATTGAGGTGGCGCTTGGTTCGTCCTCACGAACGCTGAAGAGTCATACGAAGTTCCTTGCGGGCCTTCGAGATCGTGGGTGCGAATGAGCATGAGCAGCGCAACCGGACCCGATCCCAGGCGCGCCAGGCAGCAGAGGTTTCTTGGAGGGCGAAGCCTGCGACCCGCATGAAGATCACATGTGGCAATCTATAGGTATGCAGATCCTTGTTGTTGACGACGACCAGGCCGTTCGCGATTCTCTGGCTCGATCTCTTCAATATGGCAGCGGTTACGAGGTCAGCACCGCCGAGGATGGCTTGGAGGCACTCGCCAAACTGTCGTCGGCCCGCCCGGACGCCGTCGTGATGGATGTCATGATGCCCCGACTGGACGGGTTGGAAACCACAAGGATGCTCCGGCAATCGGGCAATGACGTGCCCATTCTTATCCTGACCGCCCGCGATGCCGTCGGTGACCGGGTCGACGGTTTGGACGCGGGGGCCGACGACTACATGGTGAAGCCCTTCTCCTTGGAGGAGCTCACCGCGAGGATCCGCGCTTTGACCCGGCGTTCTCGTCCGGACGCCGAGGCCACCACCGAAATCTTGTCCTTCGATGATCTACAGATGGACACCTCGTCTCGCGAGGTGACCCGGCGGGGCAGGCGCATCAGCCTGACTCGCACCGAATTCGCCCTGCTGCAGACTTTCATGGAGCATCCGCGCCACGTGCTGGAGCGTAGCTGGCTGCTCAACGAGGTCTGGGGCTTCGACTTCCCGACCACAGCGAACTCACTCGAGGTCTACATCGGCTATCTGCGCCGCAAGACCGAACAAGATGGCGAGCCGCGGTTGATCCACACGGTCCGGGGAGTCGGATATGTCCTGCGTGAAACCGCCCCGTGATTCGGCGTTTGGCTGACAAGCTGCGGCAGACCGAGCGCGGCTCGCTTCAACTGCGGCTCGCCTACCTGACCGCGATCGGCGTTGCGTTGTCGGTGCTTCTCATCGGCATGCTGACCTATGTCACGGCGCGTAGTTCGATGTACAGCCAGCTCGATCAAGAACTGCTCGAGGTCGCCAGTTATGCGTCCGAACCGATCAGCACCGACGTCGAGGGGCTGGGCGGGGTCAACGCGTCCGCCCTGCAGGCCACCAATGTCACGATCTTGCTGGTGCGGGCCGACAAGTCGGTGGTACGCGTTCAAGGCATCAGCGCCAGCATCGATCCGGGCCCTGACGAGATCGCGATCGCGCGCACTCAGACCGGAAGCTCGACCCGGTCGACCATCGGCACCGATGAGCAGCCGTATCGCGTGGTTGCGGTGCCGCTGAGCACCGAGACCGGACGCTACGCGATCGTGCTGGCCCGGCCCCTGACTCCGACCCTCGCGACGCTGCGCGATATCGGCCGGTTGGTCGGTGTCTGTGGCGGCGTGCTGGTGCTGTTGAGTGCGTCCATGGGCTATCTCACCGGACGCCGGCTGATGGCGCCGCTGCGCGAGCTTTCGAATGCGGTCACCCGAGTCTCCGAAACCGACGAGTTGGCGCCACTCGGCCTCGCCGGGTCGACCGGTGTCTACAGCACCGATGAGATCGGCGATCTCTCGCGCAGCTTCGACACCATGATGCATTCGCTGGCCAGCTCCCGAGACCGGCAACGACGGCTCATCGCGGACGCCGGGCACGAGCTGCGCACGCCTTTGACCTCAATGCGCACCAACATCGAACTGCTGGTGGCGGACGAAAAGTCGGGCATGCTCCCGCCCGGCGCCCGCGCCGAGATCCTGACCGATGTGGCGGCCCAGCTCGGCGAGTTCACGTCGCTGGTGGGTGACCTGGTGCAGCTCAGCCGCGACGATGTCGTGATGCCGAGCCGTGAACCGCTGGACTTTGCTGATGTGGTGGCGGCGGCTGTCGAACGCGCGAAGCGGCGCGGTCCGGGCCTGGATTTCGATGTCACCCTGCAGCCGCATTTCATCGTCGGCGAGCCCGACACGTTGGAGCGGGCGGTGACGAACCTGCTCGACAACGCGGTCAAGTTCTCTCCCGATGGCGGCACGGTGCATGTCAAGATAGCCGGCGACGAGCTGACGATTTGGGACGAAGGCCCCGGCATCGCAGCGGAAGATCTGGATAAGATCTTCGACCGTTTCTACCGGTCGAACAAGGCACGCAATACCCCAGGCACCGGGCTTGGGTTATCGATCGTCGCACACACCATCAACGCGCACGGCGGCACGGTGAGCGCTTCGAACCAGGAGGGTGCCGGCGCGAAATTCACCGTCGTGCTGCCGGCCGCGCCTCCGGAGACCCTCGCCGAATACGACGACTGAGGATCCTCCAGAGAAGAACCAGGTCGACCGGGACCAGATTCGGCAGACATCGTTCTGGTCGCCGCTACCGCGTGAACACTCTCGTTGACCATTGGAAGCCGCCTGAAACCGGGATGATGATCCCGCTCTGCTTCTAGGTTCTCCCCGCTCCAAGCCAGGTCGGGGGATTTCTCGCCGGTCCGCACCGTGGACAAGTTTGCTAGAAGATCACCTAGTCAACCAGATTTTAATGAAACAGCATGAGCTGTTTCCACACAGATGCGGATAACTCACCAGAGTTTTCCACAGATCGATCCACATCCTGGGGAAAACTACATCGGTGTAACTACGTCGCTGTCTTCTACACGAGCGATGATGGCAGCAAGATGATTCCCTCCTGGGCCGATGCCAGCCGTCCGCCATTTGACCGACTGGCCTCTTGACCGAGAAGTCGCACCGCCGCCGGATTCTCGTCGGTTTGAGAGCATGCGCGCCTGCCCTGGTCGCTCGACCGCAGCTGCCCAGGCGTTGGGTTCTGTGCGCTCCAGACGGATCAACAGGTCATCAGTACCGCGGTATTCGCCCGAATATCAGTACCCGAGAGACCGGGCGACATCGCGCAGCCGGATGGCGGAGCTTGTCAGGGCGTCCCTTTCGTCCATCGACAGGTAGGGCAGCAGACGGCGTCCGACACCATTGCGGCCCACGATGGTCGGCGTTGACATGCAGACATCGGTGATGCCGGCCCACTCGTTCAGCAAGGTCGAGACGGTCAGCACGCGTTGTTCGTCGTTCAGCACCGCCGCGATGATCCGGGACACCGCCAGTCCGACCGCATAGTTGGTGGAGCCCTTGCCCTCGATGATGTGATAGGCGGATTCCATCACCTCATGGCCGATCTTCGCCCGCAGGTCCGCATCGAACTCGCCGCCGCTGACCGTCTTTCCCCACCTGCTCAGCGGCACGTTGCCGATCTCGGCGGATGCCCACAGCGGAACCTCCGAATCACCGTGTTCGCCGGCGATGTAGGCGTGGATGTTCTGTACTGCGGTTCCGGTGTGCAGCGAGACCAAATAACGCAGCCGGGACGAATCGAGCACAGTCCCCGATCCGAACATCTGATTGGCGGGAAGCCCCGTCATCTTGAGGGACGCATAGGTCACCACATCAACCGGGTTCGCCACCATGATGTAGATCGCGTTCGGCGCCACCGACGTCAGACCCGGAAGGATCTTCTCCATGATCGAGACGGTCGCCCCGGCCAACTCCAGGCGCGACTGCCCCGGCTTCTGCCGCGCGCCGGCAGTGATCACCACGACATCGGCGTCACGGCAGATCTCCACATCGTCCGAACCGGCGACCGACGCGGCCGGAGTGAACTGAATGCCGTGCGCGATATCCATCGCCTCGGCTTCGACCTTCTCCTTGTTGATGTCCTGCAGCACGACCTCGCGTGCGACCCCACGGATCACACAGGCATAGGCGAGGGTCGAGCCGACGGCGCCGGCTCCGATGATCGCGACCTTCGTCGGACGGTTGTCGCCCTGCGTCGGGTACAGGGATTCGGGGCTATTGGTGGGTGTCTGCGCAGTCATCGAGCCTTCTCCAGATCGTGGATTACCGGACGTCCAAGGTCATTATTGCGTGTCCCACCCGCCGATTCATAGCACTTCGTTCGTCGAGTCGTCGTGGGCCCATAACCAGTTCCGGAAACGGTCCTGCCAGCGGGTCTCGAAATCACCCCGCTCGACCAGAGGGTGTGACCTCTAACGGGCCCGCCGCTCTGCTCTTGCCCGAGCCGATGCAATGCCAGGGTAGCCGTGCAAATCCTTCCGTGATCGTCTCCTTAGGGCCTGACGATAAATTAACGCGTCGCGTGGCGGTTTCTGGGCGGGATGCATGACAAGGCGGAGGCCCGCCCTCGTGCTGGTGGCACGTGGGCGGGCTGACAACGCAGTCAGGCGCCCGATCCAGGAAGCGACACGCAGCGGTAATTTATCGGAGGGACCTTAGATCGATCTATCATTTCGAATCGCCTTCCTGTGTCACCAGTTGTGGAACTTTTCGCACGGTCAGCTGTCAAGAGGCGATAGGAACAGGGCTCGGGCGCATCCTCATGGGATAGGCGATGCCAGGAGCTGCCGGATTCTGCAAGCCGCTGGCATGCCATACCGCGACATCCACCGCAAGCGAACGTCAACGCAGTGTGGCGAGCCGACGAAACACCCGCTACCGTCCTTCGCCATAAGCGAAGCCAGGGTGAACACCAACTCGTCAAAGAACCGTCGCCCGGCATCCACGCTGGCCTACCCTGGGCAGTGTGGACGCGATCGAAGGCCGATCGCACCGGTTGGGACGACGACTTGCGCGTCCCTTTGGCAGATGAGGAGAACCTCATGCAAACCGACCGCGAAGCGATCGAAGCGAACTATCGCGATCAACTCGGAGCGCTCGTCGACAAAGACTTCGACAAGCTCGATGAGCTTCTGACCGCTGGATTCACCCGCACTCACATCACCGGGAAGGTCCAGACCAAGGGGCAGTGGCTGAGCCAGCTTCGCAGCGACCAAATGGTTTATCACAGCTTCGACTTCCTCGACACCAGCGTCACCGCCGAGAAGACGACGGCCACCCTGGTCGGCAAGGTCTTGTCGGACGCAACCCTTTATGGCGAGCATCAGCAGTGGCACCTGCAGATTCGCCAGACATTCCTGAAGTCGGATGGTGTCTGGAAGGCCAGCAGCTCCGTGGTGACCCAGTGGTAGCTGCAACGCGGCCGGTGCCCGGCACGCGGAAGCGTGACAGAATCGTCACATGTCAACCAACGGCGGCAACCCGCATTCGCTGATACCCGATCTACCGGACGAGCTGGCCCGGCTGGCCGAAGGCCTGACGCTGCCTGATCCGATGGACGCCCCGCCATTGCGATGGGGAATCATCGGCGCGGGCGGAATCGCCAAAACCTTCGCCCGCGATGTGCCCGCCTACACGCGTTCGCGTATCGCGGCGGTGGCGGCGCGCGACGCGGACCGCGCCGAGGCATTTGCCGCCGACTTCGGAGCCGACCGGGCCTATGGCTCCTACGATCAGTTGGTCGCAGACCCGGGTATCGATGCCATCTATGTCTCGACCATTCACCCAATGCATGCCGACCACGCGCTGCTGGCGCTTCGGGCCGGCAAGCCCGTCTTGGTGGAGAAGTCGTTCACGATGACTGCCGACCAGGCTCGCGAGGTCACGGGTGCCGCTGGTCAGGCCGGATTGTTCGCGATGGAGGCGATGTGGAGCCGGCATCTGCCGCACTACCGTGTCATCCGGCAGATCATCGCCAATGGCGAGCTGGGGCACGTGGTTTCGGTGCAGGCCGACCACGGCCAATCGCTGCGCGATCGTGCACGTATGGTGCAGCCCGAGCTGGGTGGTGGCGCACTGCTCGACCTGGGCATCTATCCGGTGTCGTTCCTGCATGAGATCTTGGGCAAACCGACCGAGATGATCGCCACCGGACGCCTGCTTCCCGGCGAATTCGGCATCTCGTCCGACACCCATCGGGCGGTGCAAATCGACCAGGGCAGCGTTGCCGTGCTGAAGGTGGACCCTCAGGCCGGCAATGGCAGCGCGGCCGCACGTCCGGGTATCGGTCCTGATGGCGCTCTCGGCGTGGCACGCAGCAATCTGGACGGCCGCTCGGCCACCTCGGCTGAGATCGTCTTCGAACGCGGCGCCCTGGAACTTCCTTTGCAGTTCTACCGGCCCGGCGTGCTGCGGCTGCGCACTTTCGGCGAAGGTACCCCGAAGGATGGCGGCACCGTCGACTGGGATTCAACGGTGCCCGGAGGATTCCAGTACGAGGCCGCCGAAGTCGCCCGCTGCCTGGAGGCGGGGCTCACCGAATCACCGGACATGACCTGGCAGGACACCATCGAGGTCATGCAGATCATGGACGACATCCGCGCGCAGATCGGCGTCGTCTACCCCTGGGAGTGATTCTCGTCGTCGGCGTTTTCTGGCTGGGCGGAGGCCGGCAGCCGGGAGGGCGCGTCCACGTAATCCCCGATGATGCCCACTGCCGACTTCGGCCACGAAATGTAGCGGACGGCCATGTTGAGCATCGCGGAAATGCGGTTGCGGCCACCGAGCAGAGTCGCGATATGTACGAGCACCCACAGCAGCCAGGCCGGGAACCCGGTGATCTTGGCGCCCTGCGGCAGCTGGACGACGGCCGCATTGCGTCCGATGGTCGCCATGGTGCCCTTGTCGTTGTAGTGGAAGGTCTCGGTGACCCCGCCTTGCTTGTCGGCCATGATGTTGTGGGCCACCAGCTTGCCCTGCTGAATGGCCGGCTGAGCAAGCTGCGGCTGCGGCTCGGATTCGCAGATGCTGGCGTCCCCGGCCGCGTAGACGTCGTCGAAACCCACCACGCGCTGGTCGGGCTCGACCAGGATGCGCCCGCCGCGGCCCTGCGGTAGGCCCCAGTCCTTGACGGCCGGACGCACGCCCACGCCGCTGGCCCAGACCACGATGTCGCAGTCGAGCTTCGTCCCGTCGGCGAAGTCGACATGATCGGCGAACACCTCTTTGACGGCGGTGTTCAACCGCACATCGACGCCCAGCTTGGACAGTGACCGCTTGGTGTAGCGCTGCAGCCTGCGGTCGAATGGGCCGAGCAGCCGGTCGGTCATCTCGACCAGCACGACATGGAAGTTGTCGACACCGATCTCGGGGTAGAGCACCGGCAACGCCTGGGTCTTCATCTCGGCGAGCGCACCGGCGGTCTCGACGCCGGTCGGGCCGCCGCCGACGACGATCGCGGTGAACCTCTTGTTCGGGTCACGCTCGGCTGCCATCAGTTCGAGGCCGGAGAAGATGATGTCGCGCACCTCGAGCGCCTGGCGCCTGGTGTAGATCTGCTTGGTGTACCGATCGGCGCCCGGGATACCGAAGAAGTTGGCACCGACACCCGGGCAGATGAGCAGCTTGTCGTAGCCGATCGGCTCGCCGCGGCTGACGATGACCTTCTTGTTTTCGAAATCGATGCCGGTCACCGTCGCCCGGCGGAAGCTCGCCAAATGGCTTCGGTCGTTGGACGCCCAGCGGCGCAGCGAGTAGGTGACGTCGCCGGGGTTCAGCGCTCCGGTGGCCACCTGGTAGAGCAGCGGCTGAAACGTCGTGTACGCATGCCGGTCGATGATCATCACCTCATGACCTGCGCTCGTCAGCTCACGGGCAGCGTTCAGCCCCGCAAATCCCCCACCGATGATCACCACACGCGAATCAGCCATGTTCATATTCTCGCTGGTCCGATCGGGCGGACGAAAGTTTTCTCGCATTTGAATTGCGTAATTCGCTATGAGTGATCTACCCAACCATGCAGCTGCCGGCAGCAATGGGTTCGGAGTAGCCTGCGGCCGCGTCCAAATAGGAGGCCGTCGCGGCGTCGGTGAGCACGTACCCGGTCTGGGCGTCCATCGTCGACATCGCGAAAACCGTACCGGCGACCCGTCCGTCGTCGGTCAGCAGGGGACCGCCCGAATTGCCCGGACGCACCACTCCGCGAATGGCGTAGACCTCGCGTGAGATCCCCGGTCCGCCATAGATGTCGGTATCGGATTCGGTGACCGTGCCACGGATGCGGGATGCGCTCAACTGGTAGGGGCCGCCGTAGGGGAATCCCGCTGCCACGGCATCGTCTCCTGCCGTCTGGTTTTCGGGAGCGCGTTCCAGTGCAGGCGCGTCGAGTGCGGGGACCGCCAGGATGGCCAGATCGAGATCCTCGTCGAAGGCCACCACGCTCGTCTCCAATTGCGGTGAGGTGCCACCGACCGAGATGGTGACCGTCGAGGCCCCGGCCACCACGTGGGCGTTGGTGACCACGCGCTGCGGCGCAACCACCCAGCCGCTGCCCGCCGAATCGTTGCGGCAGTTCGGGGCGTCCGAGAAGACCTGAACGATGCTGGCGGCCGCCGCCTGCACCCCGGCGGAGTCGAGGGAGTCGGTGTCCGGCTCGGGGATCGGCAGCGTGGGCTCGTCGCCGCCGAAGACCTTCGGCAGCTCGGTCACCAAGATGTCGGCTGCCTGCCCGGGAAGCTGATCGAACTGATCGGGAACCACTTCGTCGAGCACCTGGTACGAGCGGGATTCCTCGATCGCAGTGCCGAGCGCCGCCGGGGCTATCGGACGCACTGCGGCAAGCGTGAACCAGCAGATGAAGGCCATCACCACAGCCGATGCGATCGCGCCCAAGAAGGCGTCGATGCCCTTCGGCTTCTTGCCGCGGCGAATACGATTCTTGATCCGCCCGGCGATCAGGTCGCCCAGCAGCGCGGCTATCCCCACCGCAGCGATGAGGGTGATGGTGCGGATCGCGCGGCCGGCGTCCAATGCCGGAATGAGTTCGATCAGCTGAGGGCCGGCCCACACGCCGAAAGCTGCGCCGCCGAGCACCCCGACCAGACCGATCACCCCGCCGATCAGCCCGGTACGAAACCCGGTGATGGCGCGTCCGATGATCGCGATCACGACGAGCAGGTCGATAACCGTGGCGATCTGCACACTGTCCCCTTTCCGGTCGATCCTGCGGCACAGCAAGACTGCCCGATCATCCTGTGCGCGCGCACAGGATGCCATAGACCCGCTTCCTGGTGACCGAATCCGTCATCGCCGTGGCAGCCGCCGCAAGGCTGTACGAGGTTTGCCGATGACAGCGACCAGAAGAGGCGGACGAATAAAGTCCGGTCCCGTTCCGCCTGCCACCAAAGGCGACCTGCGTGACGGGACCGGACCTGAAGCCCTTCGGAAAATCCTATGAGTAGTTGGTCTCAGACGGCTTCGGCGCGCTCGTCCAATGCGTCGAGAGCATCCCTGGACTCTTCAAGGATCATCGAATGCATGACCTCGAGCGCGTCGTCCTCGGAGATGTTGATGGCCAATGCGATCTCTGCGAGCAGCGGTGCCGAAGCTTCCTTCAGCAGGTCCTTCTCACCCAGCGACAGCGAACCGCGCTCACGGCGACGCACCAGGTCGCGCACGACGGCGGCCAGTTGCAGCGGATCGCCGGTGGCGATCGAAGCACGGTTGGCCTTGTACCGGCGGGACCACTGGGGCTCCTCGCCGACGGTCGGGCCACTCAGAACTTCTGCGAGCTTGTCGAGTTCGTGGACGCCGGCCACGTCGCGGATTCCGATCTCTTCGGCCTTGCTGACCGGGAGGCTGACCATCAGCTTGTTGCTGACGACTTCGAGTTCGACGTATTCGACCTGCTCGCCACGAACCTTGCGGGTCATGACCTTCGTCACCGCGGCTGGACCATGGTGGGGATGGATGACGGTCTGACCAACATGAAACTTCATTGAGTATCCTCGCAACGTTTTCTCGCCGCCAAGCCCGCAAGCCGTAACTCGCACCACCACCGCAAGTTGTGAACTTACGGTGAGAGCGGGGCCGTCCTTTGGTCCCGCAGGCCGGTAGTGCTAGTTTACCAGATTAGGAACGGTCCGCCCTTCCCCAGTTGCATCTCGGCTAGTCAGCCGATCAGAACCAAGCCGGGTCTTCGGCTTCTCCGCGTCCGAGCCAGGCAGCGTCCGAGGCATCGATCACGGCCGCCACGGCCGAGATTTCGACCAGGGCGCCCTTGCGGGCCAGTTGCTCGACGATCGAGACATTGATCACCGGGAGTGATTTCAAGTCGAGGTACCCGGACGCAGCCCGCTGGCACAATGCCAGATCGACACCGTCAACGGTGGTGATGGTGAGGCTGACGAGGTCGGCAGCCCTTGCCCCGACTGCTTCGAGACAGGCCAGCACGTTCTTCATCGCCTGAGAGGTCTGGGCCGCCTCATCGCCCAGCCCGATCCACGCGCCGGTGGCGTCGATCGCGTTCTGGCCACCGATATAAAGCATGGACGCGCCCGCCGGCACCAAGCTGGCCTGCGAATAGTAGGGAGAGCGTTCGCAGGCTTCGGGATTGATGCGCTGCACGGCCATCTCAGTCCTCCTCCGCCACCAGCCAGGTGACCAGGTCGTCGAGGGTGCTCTGCTTGAACGTGAACCCACTCTCCAAGAGCACCTTGGGAATCTCATTCTGGCTCGACAGAATGTCGCCGGCCAAACCGCCCATGGCCGCCCGCAAGGCTGTTTCGGGTAGCCGGAGCTTGGCCGGGCGTCCCAGGCCGTCGGCGATCGCCCTGATCAGGGCACCATTCGTGGTGGTCGCCGGGGACGCCAGGTTCACCGGGCCCGCGATCTCGTGCTCGATCAACCAGGCCAGTGCCCGCACCTCGTCGCGCAGGCTGATCCACGGCCAGATCTGCTCGCCCGATCCGAGCGGCCCGGCGACCCCGGCGCGCAGCATCGGCATCAGCGGCCCGAGCGCACCACCATGATTGGCCATCACCAATCCGGTCCGGGCCAGCACCACACGGTTTCCCGCCTCTTGAGCCGGTGAGGTCACCGACTCCCATTCCTGCACGAGCTCTGCCAAGAACCCGGTTCCGGGTTCGCTTTGCTCAGTCAACGGTTCGCGTCCGCGATCACCGTAGATCCCGACCGCGGAGGCGTTGATCAGCGTGACCTCGGGCCCGAGCTCGACGACGGTCCGGGTCAGCGTGTGCGTGGCCTCCAGTCGGCTCGAGACGAGTTCCTTGCGGTAGTGATCGGTCCACCGTTTTCCGATCGGGGCGCCGGAGAGGTTCACGACCGCGTTCACCTTGGCGCAGGCCGCCAGATGGATCTCATCGCGGGCCGGGTCCCAGCCCACCTCGTCGGGTTGGACGGCCGCCCTGCGCACCAGCCGCAGCACATCGTGACCGTCTGATTGCAGCAGCGCCACCAGCGCGCTGCCGATGAGCCCGGACGCCCCACTCACTGCAATCGTCGCCATGCCTCGATCGTAGGCGTCGCGCCGGGTCGGCGCAGCAGATCAGCCCTTGCGCTTTTGGATGGCCGCCCACTCGTCGCGGAGCCCCACGGTGCGGTGGAAATGCATCGGGCGGTCGGGGTCGGCGGCGAAATATCCCAGCCGCTCGAACTGCACGACTTCGCCGGGCCCAGTCTCGGTCAGCGCCTGCTCGACCTGGCAGTTCTCGAGCAGCTCCCGAGAGCTGGGGTTCAGGTCATCGAGCGGTTCGCCGGTCGTCTCTCCGGGGTTGGCGGCGCTGAACAGTCGGTCGTAGAGCGCCACCGTGGCCGCCACCGCGTGCGGACGCGAAACCCAGTGGATGGTCGACTTGACCTTGCGTCCATCAGGGGAATTACCGCCCTTGGAGGCTGGGTCATAGGTCGCCAGCACCTCGGTCACATTGCCCTGGTCGTCTTTCACCAGGTCGGTGGCGGTGACGAAATAGGCTCCCCGAAGCCTGACCTCGCGTCCGAGTGAGAGGCGGTAGAACTTGGGCGGCGGCACCTCGGCGAAATCGTCCTGCTCGATGAACAGCTCGCCGGTGAACGCGACCTTGCGGGTGCCGTCGTCCGGATTCTCGGGGTTGTTCATCACGTCGAAGTACTCGATCTGGCCTTCGGGCCAGTTCGTGATGGTCAGCTTGATCGGACGCAGCACCGCCATCCGGCGCTGGGCGACCTTGTTGAGGTCACGGCGCACATAGCTCTCGAGCTCCTCGATGGCATGCCGGGCGTTGGTCTTCGAGACCCCCATGTCGCGGCAGAACGCGACGATCGACCGGGCCGGATAGCCGCGCTTGCGCAGCCCGGCCAGAGTCGGCATGCGCGGATCGTCCCAACCTTCGACGGTGCCGTCAGCCACCAGTTTGGCCAGCCGGCGCTTCGAGGTCACCGTGTTGGTCAACTCGAGACGAGCGAACTCGATCTGTTTCGGCTTGTCATAGGGCAACGGCAGGTGACTCAGGCACCAATCGTAGAGGGGCCGGTGGCTGACGAACTCCAGCGTGCACAGCGAGTGCGTGACGCCCTCCAGGGCGTCCGATTGGCCGTGCGCCCAGTCGTAGGTCGGATAGATCACCCAGGCGTCCTGGGTGCGGTGATGATGGCCCCGGCGGATGCGGTACAGCACCGGGTCGCGCAGCTGCATGTTCTCGTGGTTCATGTCGATCTTGGCGCGCAACACCATCGTGCCGTCGGCGAACTCACCGGCCCGCATCCGGCGGAAGCGGTCGAGGCTCTGGTCGGCCGGACGATCGCGGAACGGCGATTCGATTCCGGGGTTGCCGTAGCCGCCACGCTGCGCCGAGATGGTCTCGCCGTCCTGCTCGTCCACGTAGGCCAGGTGTTCGCCGATCAGGTATTCGGCCCATTCGTAGAGCTTGTCGAAGTAGTCGGACGCATAGAACACATTCGCCGGGGTGAATCCCAGCCACTTCAGGTCGGCGATGATCGAATCGACGAACTCCGTGTCCTCGGTTTCGGGGTTGGTGTCGTCGAACCGCAGATTGCAGATGCCGCCGTTGTTCTGCGCCGAGTCGAAGTCGACGGTGATGGCCTTGGCGTGCCCGATGTGCAGCCAGCCGTTGGGTTCGGGTGGGAAGCGAGTCTGGACGCGTCCGGCATAGGTGCCCTGCTGGTTGTCGGCGCGGATGATGTCGCCGATGAAATCGGTGCTGCCCTGGGTGGACGGGGCTGAAGGTGCGGACTCGCTCATAGAGCAGAATCCTATCGTGGCCGCCGCGAGACGCGGTTGCGGACGTCCCAGCCCCGCTCCACCCGGCCAGCGGCAGATTCGACCTGGCCGCCCAACGTGACAGCTCACCGGCGCGGCAATCGCTCGCCTTCCTGCACAACGCTCACCGTGATTCGCAGCGCCTACCCAAACCTAGTTCGCTCGCGTTGCAACGGCGGCGAACTAGGTTTGACTAGGCGATATGCAGGCCGACGAGGCTCTGGAGGTTACGGTGGGCGGCTGAAAGCTAACGCGAGCATTCAAAGCCACGACGAGTGCTCAAGGGCTCCTGACCCCAACTGCTACTGGGAGCTCTTGTCGTTGGCGCCGGTCACACCATTGATCAACCCGCTGACGACGCTGATGATGATCGAGCCGATCAGCGCCGTACCCCAGCCGTCCACCGCGAACCCGATACCCAGCTGGGCGCAGATCCACGAACTGAGGATCAGCATCGCGGCATTCACGACCAGCAGGAAGAGCCCGAGTGTCAGCAGGATGAGGCATCCGCTCAGCGCTTGGGCGAGTGGCTTGACGATCGTATTGACCAGGCCGATGATCGCTGCGATCAGAATGAAGGTGCCGATCGCCGCCGCCTGGCTGCCCTGGGTTTGGACGGAGATTCCGGGCAATAGCAGGCTCGCAACCCACACGGCGATTGCTGTCGCGATGGTCCGCAAAATGAGGTTCACGTTTCAATTTTGTCCGGCGCGGCCAGAAGACCTAAGCCCTGCTGCGTTAGATTCAGGGACGAAGCAGGGAGGTTTTTATGGACGAGCGACCGCAGTCCCCTGGATCCGAGTCACCAGAGGACCGGGGTGGCCAGGAGCCGGGATACTCGGCAGACGATCCGGGCCCTGACACGCAGGCGTCCGAGGGGTGGAGCACTCAGGGTGCCGGCCAATCGGGGCCTGACTTCGCGGCTCCTGCCGGATATACCCCGATGCAGGGGTGGCAGCCCAGCTACGCCAATCCCAGCTACGATCGTCCGGCCTATGACCAGCCCAACTATGACCTGGAGTCTCGCCCTGGCGATGCCGGCGCTACCGACCAGCCGAATGCGGCCGCCCCACAGTCCGGCGAACCTGAACGTCTCGGCAACCTCGCGGACGTACCCCAGCAGACTCAACAGCAGCCCGCTGCGGCCAAGTTCCCTGCGGCAGGAGGATCGTCGGCGGAGCAACAATCCTCCGACACCTCGCATCAGCCCGGCCAAGGTGAGCCATCCACCGATGATGGACGCTACCGCCCCATCGGTCAGGCCCAGCCTTCATCGGGCCCCGGTCCGGCGTCCCAGTTTCCGGGAGCCGGGCAGCAGTACGCGTCACCCGCGCGGGTACCTCGTCCCACCGGCCAGCAGCCGGCGCCCGGCCAGGCATCCCGTCCGGACGGAACGCAATATTCGCAGCCACCATCGGGCGCGGGGCAGCGCCCGCCGTCGGGACCTGTGCCGCCCGGCAACCGACAGCCCGCAGGCGGGCCGGCAAATGGCAGCCAGAAGGTGGGGATCGCACCTGTCATCGGTGCGATCGCCATCGGCGTGGTGCTTGCCCTGGTCGTGTGGCTCGTGGCGCACCACGACCCTGAACCCGAGCCCGGTCCCGGACCGAGCGCGCAGACAACCGAGACCGACGAGCCCACCGATGAACCCACCGAGACCGAAGAGCCTGCGATCGCGAACCAGAAAAGTGACCGCACCACGCCCTGGCAGGTCACCCGCACCGAACCACGCACCGGCGTGGCACCCACCGCGCAGCTGGGCGAAGAGACCGAATACGTCGATCCCGACGGCATCGGCCTGGTCACCGTGATGGATGCCCAATGGGTCGATCCCGGCGGGCGTTCGATGCCGGACGGCTACGCGAGCCTCGCCGTCCAGGTGCGTTTCGAGGCCGTTCAAGGTGAGATCAGATACAGCCCGACCGGTTGCTATGCGACCGATTCCGATGGCGGACGCTACACCTTCGGCTACAACTCCCGGATCGAAGGTGACCACCCACAGTTCGATATCGGCACCGTACCCGAGGGCTACATGATGACGGGCTGGGTGATCTTCGAGGCGCCCACGAACGCGGATATGACGTTCGTTTTCGAGAGCTTCAGCGAACAGGCCGTCCGAGTGGACCTGCCCGGTGACGGACCGGTCGATCCCGTTACCCCGCCGATCGCCGTGAACAAGACTTTCGATGTCGACGATTACGGCGCCACGGGCACCCTGGCGGTCGAGGGAGCCGCCTGGTTCAGCGATCAGGGCACCTCCATGCTCGGCATCAAGGTGCGCGTATCAGCCAGTGCCGACCAGCTCTTCCTGTGCGACTCCGACTTCATTGCCCGCGACGAGAACGGAGTCGAGAACGAATACGAGCTGATCAGTGACGAGCCGGTCTATCGTCCGAACATCGACTGCACGTCGATCGTCGAAGGCGATCAGATGTCCGGCTGGGTCTACTTCGAGTTGTCCCAGCAGCCGATCACGATCGTCTACGACAACGGCTACGGCGAACGAACAGAGATCGAGATTCCCAACTGACCGATTCGACTCGGGCCGCCTCGGGCACGTCCTCAGGCTTTACACAAGATCATCCAACTAGGATGGCTAGGGCGTGAGGGTCCTTAGGGGCATCGGGAGGATTCTGTGAGTAAAGATCCGGTTGAGCCGACCGTCGACGATTCGGCTCGTTACGACACCACCAAGCACCCCGCCGTGCCCTCGTCCGGCCCCCCGGACACCGGGTCAGGCGATCCGGCCCATTTCGCAGCGGTAACCGGCACCCCCGATACCGGCTCGGGTGATCCCGGCCACTTCGCGTCGATAGCCGGCACCGCCGATGCCGCCTCGGATGATCAGGCCCGCTTCGCGTCACCTGATTTCAGCCATGGAACGCACACTGAGGTTTTCACAACTCAGCAATTCGACCTTGAGTCGGTCAATGTCGATACCGCGACCGACGAGCAGTCGTCCGATGAGCCGCCGGCGGATGACCGGGCAGCTGAACCCGATCCTTCGAAATCGGAGACCGACACCGGGGCGCTCGGCGGGCCGGACGAGACGTCTGCAGATAAGGACATCGCCCCGCCTGCGCCCGACGCGGGCAAGCAGAGCCAACAGCGTCCAGAAACCGCGACTTCGGACGGACGTCCGCCGTCCTTGGGTGTCACGATCGGATTGTTGGTGACCTTGTTGGTCTCGTCGCTGGTGATGCTGGTCGCCGGGTTGTCGCTTTTCGCGAGACTGGACGCCGCCTCCGCCGTCACCTGGACCTCCATCGCGATCGGCGGCAGCCTGCTGATCTGGCACCTATGGGCGCTGATCTCGGGTAGCGGACGCAAGACGGCGATGATCAGCCGCTGGCCCTGGATCGATCTCGTGGTGATCGCCGCATTCGGCGTGGCTACCGGATTCGCCTTGTTCGACACGCTCACCGGCGTGCGCAGTGCGCCAAGAATCGCGATGCTCGCTGCCGGGCTGGTCGGATTGATCGCCGCGCTGGTGGCGTTCGTCCGAGACACCGATCTGCGCGATCGCGGGTTGCTCACCGTGTCGCGGCCCAAGCCCGCGGCACCACCTGCTCCCCAGCCCGAAACCGAACCGGAGCCCGACGAGGTCTTCTTCGACCCGACCGGGGAATCGGACGAGTTGCGTCCGCGGGGCACTTGGCCGCAACCCAGGCGGGGCACGGCCGCAGATGCGTCCTTGTGGGACGAGCCCGAGTTCGAGGAGCCCGAGCCTCCGCGCAGGGCCGCCCGGCGCGCCGCCGAATAGGGCTCAGGCGCGGCCCAACCACTTCTTGATGGTGCGGATCCTCGAATCGATCTGCGCCGAGGTCGCCTGGCCGAGCGGAGGACCACCGCATTCGCGGCGCAACCCGGCGTGCACGTGGGAGTGCGGGGTGCCCTTCACTCGGGCGTACTGGGCGACCAGCGAGTTCAGTTCCTTGCGCTTGTCGGCCATCTGTCGGTGCAATGACTGCTCGGGCGGCACCTTCTGTTTGCGCTCGGTCCGCTCGTGGCGCGCGACCTGGCGGCGCTGCCGCTCCTGGAGCAGATGGGTCACCTGTTCGGGCTCCAGCAGTCCGGGCAGGCCCAGGTAGTCGGCCTCGTCATCGCTTGTCGGGGCCGCATACATGCCGTACGCCTGGGAGTCGAAGAGCACGTGGTCGAACTGGGCTTCGGAGCTGACGGCCTGGTATTCGTCGAGCAGATCGTCCGAGGCCTTCTCGTGGGCGTTGGCCTGCTCCATCAAGGCCTCGGTCTCGGCCCAGATGTCGACTGCCTCGTCCTTACGTTTCGGACGCCCCAGCACGTGATCGCGTTGCCGTTCGATGGAGGCCGCGTGTGCCAAGATGATCGGCACGGTCGGCAAGAAAATGGTGGCCAGTTCGCCACGCCGGCGGGCGCGGACGAATCGTCCGACCGCCTGGGCGAAGAACAGCGGCGTCGAGGTCGACGTCGCGTAAACCCCGACGGCCAGCCGGGGCACGTCGACGCCTTCGGAGACCATCCGCACGGCCACCATCCAGCGCGATTCGTCGCCCGAGAACTGCTCGATTTTGCCGGACGACTTGGCGTCGTCCGAGAGCACCACGGTCGGTTTCACACCGCAGATCTGTTCCAGAACCGACGCATAAGCCCTTGCCGTGCGCTGGCTGGAGGCAATCACCAGACCGCCCGCGTCCGGGATATGTCTTCTCACCTCAGTGAGCCTGCGATCGGCCGCCCGCAACACCGAGCCGACCCATTCGCCCGCGGGGTCGAGGGCCGTGCGCCAGGCCTGCGAGGTGAGATCCTTGGTCATCACCTCGCCGAGGTTGGCCGCGATTTCGTCGCCGCTGGAGGTGCGCCAGCGCATCGGACCGCCGTAGTTCATGAACACCACCGGACGCACCACATGATCGCGCAGCGCCTCGGCGTAACCGTAGGTGAAGTCGGCGTGGCTGATCAGCGAGCCGTCCGGCTGCTCGTCATAGCGGACGAACGGGATGGGCGTCTCGTCGCTGCGGAACGGGGTACCCGTCAGCGCCAGCCTGCGGGTCGCTTGGCCGAAGGCGTCCATCACGGCATCGCCCCAGCTGCGCGAATCTCCCGCGTGATGGATCTCGTCGAAGATGACCAGGGTGGGAGTCGCCAAGGTGACGGCCTCGTAGTGCCAGGCCCGCACCGAGACGCCCGCGTAGGTGACGGCGACTCCGTCGAACTCGCGGGAGCGTCCGCGCCGGTTGCCGGTGCCCGACGGATCGAGTTGAATGCCCACCTTGGCTGCCGCGTCCGCCCACTGGGTTTTCAGGTGCTCGGTGGGCACCACCACGATCACCCGGGAGACCGTGTGATTGTTCAACAGCTCGGCCGCGACGCGCAGCGCGAAGGTCGTCTTGCCTGCGCCCGGCGTTGCGACCGCCAAGAAGTCACGAGGTGCGCGATCCCGGTAGATCTGCAGGGCCTCGGCCTGCCAGGCGCGCAGCCGGGCCGAGGTGCCCCAGGGCGCACGCCTGGGGAAGGCCGGCGACAGCCTGTCGAATGCCGCCTCGCTCATGGACGCGCCGCCCAGTGCCGAGTCACTGAGGGCCGAGTCACTGAGGAACGCATGGTGAGCGATCCGGAGGTGAGGTTCGAGAGCGACATAGGTCCTTGACCTTAGTCCAGATTCGGCGGCGAGCGGGAGCAGAAAAGACGCGTGTTGCCGCAATGCCGGAGCATGCCCGCGGAACGGTAGGTCCCCGCCCACGATCCGGCCCCGGTCAGGATCACCTCGCATCTGACGTATATCTTTGAGCCATGACACTTATGCACGCCACCGCTACCGGAGCCTTTCTGCCCTCGGTCGGCCGCGCCATGTGTCAGCTCAACTCGATGATCTCGTGTTGTTGTCGCTGAATCTCCGAGCCCCGCTTCCCTAGGCAGTAGTCCGCTCGGTCCCTACCCAGGTACCTCCCATCACCTCGGTATCGGTGCGTCCTCGCCCGTGGCGCGAATCCTGCTGCAGCCGAGATGACCACGGACGTCCGCTCCCTCTCGCTGATCGAATCCCGGTAACAGGTCTGGGCTGATCATCGTGACACCGCCCGAGTCTCAACCGGGGATGCACGGCAGGCGGCAAACCACCCGAACCGCTGCCGGAGCCTCAGCAGGGAACCAAGAGCAGGCCCGGTCGGAGACACCGGCACATCTCATCCACAACTGAATCACGAGCGGCCAGAATCGGCGCCACCTGGTGGTGCTTTAGGGGCCGCAACCCGCAATCATCACTCTGACGCCGGCGAGCACTCAACGACTCGTCCATGACAATCAGCATCACAGAACAGGAAAACCATGTCCCACAAGCGCAATCACCTACGAACTGCGGCAGCCTTCGCGTCCTCACTGGTACTCGCCTTCGGGCTGGCCGCCTGCGGCTCGCCGGACGACATTCCCGCGGACGACAGCCCGGCCGCAAGCGAGTCATCGGTCGGCAGCAGGACTCCCGAAGAGATTCAGGCCGCAGGTTCCATCCGGCTCGGCGTGTTCAGCGACAAGTCCCCGTTCGGCTACGTGGACTCGCAGGGCGACTACGCCGGATACGACATCTACTATGGCGAGCGGATCGCCGAGGACCTGGGCGTCGACGTCGAATGGGTGCCCGTCGAAGCGGCCTCCCGCGTCGAGTTCCTGGAGACCGGCAAGGTCGACGTCATCCTCGCGAACTTCACCGTCACGCCCGAGCGGGCCGAAAAGGTCGACTTCGCCAACCCCTACATGAAGGTCTCCCTCGGCGCGGTGAGCGCAGCTGACTCCCCCGTCAGCGACGACCAGCTCGCCGACTCCAAGATCCTCGTGGTCAAGGGCACCACCGCCGACACCTGGGTGGACGAGAACCTGCCCGACGCCGACGTGCAGGAGTACGAGCAGTACTCCCAGCTGACCAATGCGCTGGCCGATGGACGCGGCGATGTCTGGATCACCGACAACACCGAGGCGCTGGCCTACAGCGCCCAGAACACCGACTTCGTGACCTCGATCACCAGCTTCGGCTCGCAGGACACCATCGCTCCGGCAGTGCAGAAGGGCAACACGGAGCTCGCGACCTGGCTGAACGACGAGCAGGTCACCTTGGCCGAGGAGGACTTCTTCCACGCCGACTTCGAGGAGACCCTCAAGCCCGTTTACGGCGACGTGATCAGCCCCGACGAGCTGGTTGTCGAGGGCGGCAAGGTCGACTGACGCATCGGCTCGCAGAGCGGATTCATGAATCTTGATTTCATGCGGGACTCGATCCCGCTCTATGTGGATGCGGGGATTCTCACGCTGAAAATCGGCGTGGTGGGAATCGTGCTCGCATTGCTGACCGGGCTGGTGTGCGCGATCGTCCAGCAATTACGGATTCCGGTATTGCGCCAGATCTTCGGTTTCTACATCGAACTGTCCCGCAACACTCCGCTGATCGTCCAGCTGGTCTTCTTGTATTACGGCCTGCCCAAGGCCGGGCTCACCCTTTCGTCCGAGATGTGCGCGATGGTCGGCCTGGCATTCTTGGGCGGGTCCTACATGGCCGAGGCCTATCGCTCCGGCTTCGAATCGATCGAACCCATTCAGGCCGACTCGGCCCGGGCGCTCGGCATGAAACCGGTACAGGTGATGGGCAAGGTGCTGCTTCCTCAAGCATTCGCGGTAGCCGTGCCCGCACTGACAGCGAATGTCATCTTCTTGATCAAAGAGGTCTCGGTGGTCTCGGTGATCGCGCTACCCGATCTGGTCTTCGTGGCCAAAGATCAGATCGGCAGCGATTACAACACCCAAGAGTCGCTGCTGCTGCTCGTCAGCGCCTATCTGGTGATCTTGCTGCCGATCTCACTCGTGGCCCGCGCGCTGGAGAGGAGGGTCCGCTTTGCCACCTATGGAGATTGATTTCTCACAGGGCTTTCAGCTGCTCTTCCAAGGACGCAATTTCGCCCGAATGATGCTCGGGCTGTGGGTTTCGGTGCGCATCGCGCTGGTCGCGATGATCTTGTCCATCGTGTTGGGAACCCTCGTCGGTATCGCCATGAGATCGACGAGATCCTGGCTGCGCGCCATCATGCGGGTCTATCTCGAATTCATCCGCATCATGCCGCCACTGGTCCTGCTCTTCCTGGTCTATTTCGACCTGACCAGGCTGTCGGATCTGAATCCGGCGCTGCCCAATATCAACCTGTCGGGCGAGACCGCCGCCATCATCGTCTTCACCTTGTGGGGCACCGCCGAGATGGGCGACCTGGTGCGCGGCTCGATCGGTTCGGTTCCGAGGCATCAATACGAGTCGGCCCGGGCGCTCGGCATGTCAGGCGGCGAGGTCTACCGCTATGTGGTGATTCCGCAAGCGGTGCGCAGGCTCGTCCCCCTGACGGTGAATCTGACCACCCGCATGATCAAGACCACCTCGCTGGTCAGCCTGATCGGCGTGGTCGAGATCTTGAAGGTCGCCGAGCAGATCATCGACGCGAGCCGCTTCGAGTTTCCGGACGCCTCGCTCGGCATCTACGGCATCGTCTTCGTCATCTACTTCATCGTCTGTTACATCATCTCCAGCTACGCGCGGCATCTGGAACGAAAGTGGGCACTCGCATGAGATCGGCAGACCTCACGCGGCCCACCACGTCTGCCGAGCAGGAACCCGCCGCCTTCGAGCGTGGGCTGCACGTGCGGAACGGCCATCTCGCGAGCCTCGAAGCAAGGAAGGTAATGCAGTGACTCAGAACGTCCTTGAACTCGACGAGGTCACCAAGATCTATCCCGGGCCGGTGCAGGCCCTCACCAAGATCAGCCTGCAGGTCGCGCGCTCCGAGGTGCTGGTCATCATCGGGCCGTCGGGCTGCGGCAAGTCGACACTGCTGCGCACCATCAACGGTCTGGAGCCGATTCAGGGCGGCTCGATCACGTTCAACGATCAGGTCATCACCGATCGCAAGGTGAAATGGGAGCCGGTTCGCGAACGCATCGGCATGGTCTTCCAGTCGTACGAACTCTTCCCCCATCTCACCGTGCTCGACAACCTGCTGCTCGGGCCGAAGGTCGTCCAAAAGGCCAAGAAGGACGAGATGACCGCCCGTGCGCACGCTTTGCTGAAACGCGTCGGTTTGGACGACCGCGCCGACTCGTATCCCCGGCAGTTGTCGGGCGGGCAGAAGCAGCGCATCGCCATCGTCCGGGCGTTGATGATGCAGCCCGAGGTACTGCTGCTCGACGAGATCACCGCGTCGCTCGACCCGGAGATGGTGCGCGAGGTGCTCGACGTCGTCCTCGAATTGGCCGGTGACGGCATGACGATGCTGATCGTCACCCACGAGATGGCTTTCGCTCAGGCCATCGCCGACCGGGTGATCTTCATGGAGGCCGGCCAGATCGTCGAGGAAGGCGAACCGAAGTCGTTCTTCGCTCACCCGCAGACCGAGCGGGCCCGGCAGTTCTTGACCACCTTCGTCTTCGAGACGCCCGGCACATAGGCCTGACGCCGCTCACCACCACAGCTGCGCCCGGCATCGACTCCCGCGCCCGAGATACCTGGCGCGGGAGCAGATTTCGGGCGCGAACGGCAAACCTCGCCATGCCAGAACCGATCCGATGCCCGGCCAGGTTCGCTGGCGGGCTCAGTGCCGGGTCTCGGCGGTGTTCAGTTGCATCAGGTAGACGCTGTCGCGCAGCTTGGTGGCCTGCGCCCTGGAGAGCGTGCCATCCTCGTAGAGGTCCTGAATAAAGCTGAGTTCGAGGCGGAAGCCCTCCTCCTCGATGGTCCTGACCGACTCCCACAACTGGGCCCGGTCGCCGGTCGGGCGGCCCTGGGCGTCCCCGGCCATCTGGCGCTGCCTGCGGTACATCCGCAACAGCACCTCGTGGTCGGTCTTCAATCTGGACGCGGCCTCGGCCCGCTCGTCGTTGCTGTGTTCGAGCACCCCACCGAGGTACTGCACAGCGCGCACCTCGAGCAGAATCTGGGCGTCCCTGGTCTTGCCTGAGCGCCGGGCGCTTTCCCGCAGCTCGGCCGGACGCTGGGAACGGCCCATCCATTGCTGTGCCTGGGTGCGCATCAGCGAGGTGAAAATACCCCGCCGCTTCCCGGTGGTGACCACCGCAAGGTTGCGGCGCAGAATGGACGCGCAGATGCGCGCCGTCTCCGGGTCGACGGCACCGGATTCCTTCGCCTCGTCGAGGTAGAGCTCCTGGTCGGCGATGACCTCGGTACGCAACTGCTGCAGCAGCGCGGTCTGTTCGTCCTCTTCGGTGAGCTCACGGACCTGCAGCCGGTATTCGTTGACGACAATGGAGACGGGCACTGCGGTGGCGGCCGTCGACTGCTCCCGCAAGGCCCGCACGACCTTGTTCAGAATCTCGACGTGGACTTTCGCCAGCTGCTTCTCTTCGTCCGAAGTGTCGGCCTTGGGTGCCAGCACCGGCACCACGAAGTTAGCGAGCAGCAAGGTCAACAAGATCACCCCGGACGCCAAGAAGATCAACTCGTCGCGTTGGGCGAAAAGGTCCCCGCTGGCAAGCGTGTACGGCAAGGTGAATGCGATCGACAGCGTGACCGCACCCTTGGGGCCGGCGAATGTGGTGACCGCCACGTCGCGCAGCAGCTGCCGGCCACCGGGTCGGGGCGTGCCGAGCTTGTCCTGCATTCGCCGCCGGTGCAGCATTTCCATCCCGAACAACCAGATAAAGCGCAGGGCCGTCGAAATGAATGTCACCACGAAAATCAGTCCGACAAGGCTGATCGGATTGGTGGCGTCCTCCCAGGAGTGCTCGAACGCGTACGGCAGTTGCATGCCCAAGAGCACGAAGACGACGCCGTTGATGACGAAGGTCAGCACCTCCCACACGCTGGACGACACCAGTTTCACTCTGGCCTGGTAGCTCGACCGCAGTTGCGGGAAGAGGGTCATCACCAGGCCGGCGGCCACCACCCCGAGGATTCCGGAGGCGTGCAGTTCTTCGGTTATCAAGAAGATGATGAACGGTGTCACCACTTCGAAAAGCACGTGAAACACCGTGCTTTCAAGACCGATCGCCCGCACCGAGCGCAGGATCACGACGGCGAGAAAACCGAGCAGCGCCCCGGTCGCCAGGCCTCCGAAGAAGGAGATCGCGAAGGACACTCCGGCCTCGGCGAGGCTGAAAGCGCCGGTGACCAGCGCGGCCACCGCGAACTGGAAGGAGACGATGCCCGAGGCATCGTTGATCAATGCTTCTCCCGACAGCAACGACTTCTGTCTGGTGTTGAGTTGCAGGCTGCGCGATAGCGCGGTGACGGCCGCCGCATCGGTGGGCCCCAGCATGGCGCCGAGCGCGAACGTACCCGCCAGCGGAATCGTCGGCGCCAGCCAATGCAGGCTGAATCCGACGACCAGGGCCGAGATGATCACCAAACCGATGGCCAGCGACAGGATGCTCCCGATGTTGCGGACGAACATCTGCTTGTTGATCTTGCGGGATTCGTCGAAGAGCAATGGCGCGATGAACAGCACCAGGAACAGTTCGGGGCTGGTGGATATGTGCAGAGGCTCACCGACGACCACGGACAACAGCGCGCCGATCAAGATCTGCACCAGCGGCAGCGCCAGCCGGGTGAGCAGCTGGTCGAGCACTGCCGACACCAGGACGACGGTCAGTACCAGAAGGATCAGGTCGAATGTCTCCATGCGCGGCTACCTTCGGCCGCTCGGTGCAGGGCCCGGACCGGACGAGATGGCCCATGTGACGAACGAACGCGCACCTGGCAGATCGGGACGGCAGCGCTCGGGTGACGGGCTGCGAGCATCGGCGGCAGTATCGCGGGCATTCATCGACGGGGCCTGAGATCCTGGGCGAAAACGCTGCGGTAGTTGGTCGTCATCGGAATCCGCCCTTCTTCAGGTTTCCCGAATCCGCCACTTTTACTCGCACTGGCGCCCATCGCCGGATTCTTCTTGGAGACCCTCCTATTTTTCCACGGGTCAACCCATGACCGCGACGGTTTCCATATGCGTTGCCGTGAACTCGCCGGCTCCCGAACAGCATGGGCAACGGTGATCGGCATCGGGTCGAGATCTCATACTCAGTTGTCTACTCCATCAGTCTGGTCCGGGATCCTTCCGTCGCCGTCCGCCAGCCGTCCGCGATCGGTGGCCATCCCCGTTGCCATGGTCGGGCGTGCAAAACCTTCCGCGGTTGACGGCTAACGTCTCGGTAGGGCCGGTTTGGAGGCAGCCGGCGGTTGATTGAGGAAGGTTATGCACGGTCGTCGCCGTCCCCACCAGATGATTCTCGATGGTCCCCGCGATCGGTGGCCAGCCCGGCGTCCACCAAAACTCGGACGATAAAGTCGGCGGTCGCCTGGCGGGGTGTGCGTCCGTCGGCGAGGGGCGGGCCCGCAGAAAAATATCCCTGCGGGCCACCGTGCTTGAGGCCACCCATGGTGACGATCTGCAGCCGGCCATCGCGCAACGCCCGGTTCCATGACGACTTGCGGAAGAGTGGCCAGCGTCCGGCGAAGAACACCGGCCCCAGTTTCTCCGCGACATCCGACTCGCCGTGCAGATGCCAGATCTGCTGGGCCCGGTCGAGGCCGGGATCGGCCGAAACGATGCCCGCCATCGACATCACCCGCACCGGCATCCCCAAGGCCGCCAGGTACCACGCCGCGCCGGCCGCGATCTGGGCGCCACCGCTCCATCCCAGCAAGGTGACCGGACGGTGATGTTCGGGTACGTAACCGTTGCGGATCAGGGTTGCGGCGATCTGTTCGGCGACCGCGAGATTGAAAACCGGTCCGTATCTGCGATCGGAGCTGACGAACATCTGAAAGGCGTTACGCAGATTGATCAAGAACGCCAGCGACCGGAGCCTTGTCTTGTTGAACTTCCAGCGGGCGAGCGCGCCCCAGATACGGCTCATCCGTCTGCCCTGGGTGAGCGCGGTGTTCGCCACCGAGTAGGGGTAGATCCGCCACATCACTGTGGTGCGGCCGAGACGTTCGGTGAGCAGCCGGACCATCGGGATCTCGATGACCGGGAGCTCGTCAGGACTGCTGATGCCGATGCCCGACAGGTAGATCAGATAGTGGTCCTCTTCCGCCGGAAGATCGTCGGGCACCTCGTCGTCGGGTTCATCGCCGGGACGACGGAATGCTTCGGCAACACTCGGCCAGCCGATCGTCCGGTCGTCCAGTTGGCCGCGACGCCACCAGCTGAGTGCCTCGCTGGGAGCCACCAGCCCGGCAATGATCAGACCGAGCACGACGATCGCGATAATCTGCCCGATCATCGGTGGTCTCCCAGCCTGGCGGAGCTCATCAGGTCGCGGCCGGTCAGCCCGGCCGAGCCGCTGACAAGCTTGAACACTCGTTCGCGCAGGTGCATCGGGGCGCGCTCGATCAAGGCGTCGATGCCTTGCTGGGCCAGCCAGGCAACCGCCGCGATCAGCAAGGAGTAGCCGCCGCCCATATCCAGCACCGGACGCAACCCCAGCCACATGGCCAGCAGGTGCCACACCTTCAGCACGCGCGCGACGCCCGGTCCTGTGTAGGGCAACACCACCAGGAATCCCAGCCAATAGGGCGCGTAGGCGACCAGTACCGCCGGCAGCACCACCCACAGCCGCACCCTGTCCTGCAGCAGCGCCCAGCTCAGCAACGCCACCAAACCCGCCTCGACGACACCGGTGCACAGGGTGCCGAGCCCGGATGTGGCGAGAGTCAGCAGAGTGCGCCAGCGTCCGACCCGGTTGATGGCGAGCAGGGCCCATTGCCCGAGCATCAGCGAGATGCCGGCGATGATCGCCACCCCGATCGGCACCGCCCAGCCGAATGATGCCGTCGGCCGCAGGGCACAACCGGTTCCGAAAGACAGCGAGCAGCCCACCGCACCCAGCAACGCGTCCAGAAATGCACCGAGCCAGCTCACCCGGCAAGTCTCGCACGCCGCACCGTGCACCATGCACCGCAACCTCCAGGTGCTCGCCATAAATGGCAGACGCTCGCCTTAATCCCCAAACACTCACCATCGTGCATATCGCCTAGCGAAAGGGCGTTTACTACTGCTGTAACAGCAGCAGACTTACCTACGGTGAGTGGCGTGCAGGACTGCGAGCATTCGCGAATTAGTGTGAGCATGTGGGCGTCCGGGCTGAGTCTCAAACCACCGGGTGGACGATTGTCCGCGCCGCTCTTCGAACCACACCTAGAGTGGCCCCATGACCTTCGAACTCGGGATGACCGTCGACCAGTCCGATCCGGTGGGTGAGGCGCTGCGGGGCCAGGTGCCGATCGTCCAGATTCAGATCGGCGACCCGCAGAGTTGGAAGGCACCGAAGCTCGGCTTCGAAGACGGGCCCGAGGCGCTGCGCGAGCAGGCCGAGCGGGCAGGGGTCGGCATCTACGTGCACGCGCCCTACGTGATCAATGTGGCTTCGACGAACAACCGCATCCGGATCCCGAGCCGCAAGATCTTGCAGCAACACGTCAGCGCAGCGGCCGCGATCGGGGCGCGCGGTGTGATCGTGCACGGTGGTCACGTGACTGCCAACGACGATCCGGCTCAGGGGTACGTGAACTGGTTCAAGGCCGTCGACGGGCTGCGGCTGGAGTGCCCGATCCTGATCGAGAACACGGCCGGCGGTTCGCATGCGATGGCCCGCTACCTCGATTCGATCGGCAGACTGTGGGAGCAGCTGGCCAAGGCGTCCGACTTCGATCAGGTCGGGTTCTGCCTCGACACCTGCCATGCACACGCCTCCGGCGAGGAGCTAACGGGGATCGTCGAGCGGGCGCGGGCCATCACCGGACGTATCGATCTGGTGCATCTCAACGATTCGCGCGACGTGGCCGGCTCGGGTGCCGACCGCCACACCCACCTCGGACAAGGCCAGATCGACCCCGATCTGCTGGTCGAAGTCGTGAAGCAGGCCGATGCCCCGACCATTCTGGAGACCCACGGCAGCATCGAGGATCAGGCGGCAGACGTCGCCTGGCTTCGTCAACGGCTGTAGTTACTGTCGGTGTATTCCGTTATAGCCAGCGCCGTACAATTCGGCTACCGAAATAGATCCTGGCTACCGCTATATCGGTAGCGAAAGTCTCATTCGGTAGTCACCTAACTGTGGATGAAAGAGGACGAGGACGATGGGCTTCCGCGATTTGTTCAGCAAGGACGAACCCGAGGCTGACGAGTTTGCGATCTCGATCACGGACGCGCTCGGTCAACTCGCCAAGGGCGGCCTGTTCATCGACGTACGGACGCGAAGCGAGTACGAGCGGGGCCATATCCCCGGCGCGAAGCTGATCGCGATCACCGACCTGAGGGAATCCGCGCTCGAGGCGATCTGGGGGGATGATCCGCTGGCGATGCTCGACCCGGAGACCGCGTCCAAGACCATCGTGGTGGTCAGTTCGACTCCGGCGCACGCATCAGCGGCCACCCATTTGCTGCGCGACCAAGGCCTCAACGCCTACGCGCTGGCAGGCGGCCTGATCGCCTGGGTGCGCGACGGCCAGGTGCTGTTGCCCGGCCCACCCCGCTGACCGCAGGTTGGTCCTATCCCGTTGGCCCAGAAGACCGTGCCCCGTGGCCCGCTACTTTTTCCAAAGGCTGCCGATATAGATCTTGGCTTGTGGTGTGCGCCAAGCCATCGTCCATATCGGCAGTCAGTGTTCATCAACACGAAACCTCGTGCGTGACGGCCCGACGTCCGGCACAAAGCGGAGCGGGCTATCTTGCCTGGAGGTTTCGACTTCGTCGACACAGGCGGGTAGACTCGCGGCTTGTGTCGGACGCGTCCGTAGTGTCCGGCACACGTATTACGTCCTCCTGCCACGGGAAATACTCGCGGCCGCCTAGTCCGAAGGAGGTGGAGTTAGCGTATGCGTAAGTACGAGATCATGATCATCATTGACCCCGATGTCGACGAGCGTCAGGTGCCGGCTCTGCTGGAGAAGCATCAGAAGGTCATCACCGCAGCCAACGGCGTCATCGACAACCAGGACGTCTGGGGCAAGCGCCGGATGGCCTATGAGATCAACAAGAAGCCCGAAGGCATCTACGCCGTGCTCGATATCACGGCGCCCGTTGATGCCGTCAAGGAAATGGATCGGCTCATGTCCATTGATGAGCAGATCATGCGCGCCAAGGTGATGCGCACCGACAAGAAGTAGGGGCCCGGCAGGAAATCGCCACCGCGCATCACCCTTGGAATCGAATAACTGAATCCCGGGCTGACCGTAGCCTCGCTACGCGGCTCAGCCTCGGCCCTCGGATATCCGGTTCGAAAGCTGCTGCTCGGTATCGCATTCTTCGTCAAACCCCGAGTTGAACTCGCGGAGTTGTCCACAGATTCATCGGGCATCGATTTTTTGTCGGTGCCGTGGCGAATACTTGGGAGAACCCGCAGACAACTTATTCGCACTCGTAATGGAGGAATCCCATGGCAGGTGAAACCCAGATCACACTGGTAGGCAACCTGACTGCCGACCCCGAACTACGGTTCACGCCGTCGGGCGCAGCGGTGGCAAATTTCACGGTTGCCTCAACGCCGCGCACTTTCGACCGTCAGACCAATGAGTGGAAAGACGGCGAATCCATGTTCCTCAACTGCTCCATCTGGCGCCAGGCGGCCGAAAACGTCGCCGAATCGCTCCAGAAGGGCATGCGGGTGGTCGTTCATGGCCGGCTCAAAGCACGCAGCTACGACGACCGGGAAGGCAACCGCCGCACGGTCTTCGAAGTCGACGTCGATGAGGTCGGTCCGTCGCTTCGCTACGCCACAGCAAAAGTCACCCGTACCTCTTCTGGTTCCGGCGGCAATTGGCAAGGTGGCAACCAGGGCGGCCAGCCCAATCAGGGCGGCGGCTATAACCAAGGTGGCTTTAACAACGCCAACCAGGGCGGCGGCCAGGATAACTGGCAGTCGGGTGGTTCGTCCTCACCCAACCGCGGCGTCTCGAACGACCCGTGGGCCAGCGCCCAAAGCGAAGAACCGCCGTTCTGATCGTCCGGTCAGATCGGCACAGATACACACATATACAAGGCACATTCCGGCGAAGCCTGTTGAGGGATAGCCGGGCTCAGACTAAGGAGCACCACAATGGCCGGTCCACAGCGTAAGCCTGTGAACAAGAGGAAGATCGTCCCCGTCAAGACGGTCCGCATCGGCAATGTCGACTACAAGGACACCGCAACCCTGCGGAAGTTCATCTCCGAACGCGGCAAGATCCGCGCGCGCCGGGTCACCGGGCTCAGCGTGCAGGATCAGCGCAAGGTCGCGATCGCGGTGAAGAATGCCCGCGAGCTGGCGCTGCTGCCCTACACCACGAACGCCCGCTGACCAGGAGGTGTGTTGATATGAAGCTCATTTTGACTGCAACAGTCGACAACCTCGGTATCGCCGGCGACGTCGTTGAGGTGAAGGACGGCTACGGACGCAACTATTTGCTGCCCCGTGGCTTCGCGATCGCCTATAACCGTGGCACTGCCAAGCAGATCGAGGGCATCAAGCGCGCCCGCGACGCCAAGCAGGTCCGCAGCAACGAGCATGCGGCCGAACTGCGTACTCAGCTCGAAGAGCTCCAGGTGAAGGTCGAGGCCCGCACCGATGCTTCCGGCAAGCTGTATGGCGCACTGACCGGCAACACGATCGCCCAGGCGATCAAGAAGGCCGGCGGCCCGTCGGTCGACAAGCGCGCCATCTCGGCGGCCAAGCCGATCAAGACCACCGGTACCCACCTGGTTTCGATCAAGCTGACCCCAGCGGTCACCGCCCACGTCCCCCTCGAGGTCGTCGGCGCCTGATTTCGCACAAGTTCGGGCGCACCGGCCAGCACTGGCCTGCTGTTTCCCCTAGACACGTCAGCACGCCCGGAATCGTCCGAAGCGTCGTCTGACGTTTAACGACGGTGAGTCCCTGCCCGAAGATTTGGGCGGGGACTCACCGTTATTTTGAGTTCTCAGTGGCGCTGGCCGTCACCCGGGGTCAGCCAAATAACTGCGGCAATTCCCGCCCATCCCAGGAAGACGCCCGCGAACATCGGCAAAGCGCCGAAGTCGCTGAACATTGCGGCCGACCGAACAACCGCGGACGATCCACGGGGCTCGGCACAAAGGTGCAACAATCTAACTCGTGCGCGTATATAACTTCTCCGCTGGTCCAGCGATGATGCCACAAGCCGTTCTCGAGCAGGCCCAGGCCGAATTGCTCGATTGGCAAGGCACCGGAATGTCGGTCGCCGAGGTGTCGCACCGCAGCCCCGAGTTCAAGGCCTGCGCGGCCCGCACCGAGCAATCACTACGAGATGTGATGGGTATCCCCGCCGACTACCGGGTGCTGTTCATTCAGGGCGGCGCCTACGGGCAGTTCGCCGATGTGCCGCTCAACCTGTCGAAGCCCGGCGACACCGTCGATTTCGTGCTGACCGGCCAATGGGGCGCGAAAGCCCTCAAGGAGGCCAAGCGGTTCGGCGTCGAGACAGTCGTGGTCGCCGACGAAAAGGCGTCCAACTACACCACCACCCCGGCCGGGGACACCATCACCGCGACCCCCGGTGCCGCCTACTTGCACTACACGCCGAACGAAACCATTGGCGGCGTCGAGTTCGGTTATGTTCCCGAGACCGGTGATGTGCCGCTGGTCGCGGACCTGAGTTCCACGATCCTTTCGCGTCCGATCGACGTGTCGAAGTTCGGCGTCATCTACGCGGGCACCCAGAAGAACATGGGGCCGGCCGGCATGGCCGTGGTGATCGTCCGCGAGGACCTGCTCGACCGCGCACGGCCCGATTCCCCATCGATCTGGAACTACCGGCTGATGGCCGACAACGATTCGATGCTCAACACTCCCCCGACCTTCTCGATCTATCTGCTCGGCCAGATCCTTGACTGGGTCGAGGACCACGGCGGTCTCGAAGGCATGGCGACACGCAATCGCAAGAAGGCCGAGGCGCTCTATGGCTTCCTGGACGCGTCCGGCTTCTACTCGAACCCGGTCGCTCATGATTCCCGCAGCTGGATGAACGTGCCGTTCTTGATGGC
The DNA here is from genome assembly GCF_030286045.1 of Propionimicrobium sp. PCR01-08-3. Lineage (NCBI taxonomy): Bacteria > Bacillati > Actinomycetota > Actinomycetes > Propionibacteriales > Propionibacteriaceae > Propionimicrobium > Propionimicrobium sp. PCR01-08-3. The sequence continues at coordinate 3,086,980 of NZ_CP127390.1, read as the reverse complement.
CAACTCTGATCTCGACAAGAAGTTCGTGGCGGACGCCGCCGATGCGGGTCTGACGAACCTGGCCGGGCATCGTTCGGTGGGCGGTATGCGGGCGTCCATCTACAACGCGATGCCGCCTGCTGGGGTCAACGCTCTGATCGACTTCATGAAGGAGTTCGAGCGCGTCCACGGGTGACGCGCGCCCACCCTTGCACGTTCGCGGTGGACCTAGCGGGCGCGGCGCCAGGCAATAACACAGACGATTCCGAATCACGCGGCGGCAAGTCGGCGCGTGGGATGCGCAGTAGGCGCACAGAACAGGACCGAGGCCAAAGATGACCTACCGTATCCAGACGCTGAACTCGATCAGCGCGCGCGGACTGTCAAAGCTGCCGGACACCTACGAGGTGGGTTCGCAGGTCGAAAACGCGGACGCCTGGCTGGTGCGCTCGGCCAATCTGCATTCGGTCGAGATCCCTGACTCGGTGCTGGCGATCAGCCGGGCCGGGGCCGGCACCAACACCATCCCGGTCAATCAGCTGAGCGGACGCGGCATCGTCGTGTTCAACACCCCGGGATCCAACGCGAATGCCGTCAAGGAGCTGGTGCTGGCCGGCATGCTGCTGGGCGTCCGCAACATCATTCCGGCAGCGAACTTCAGCCGCCGGCTCGCCGGGGACGACGACGAGATCAATGCCGCGGTCGAGGCCGGCAAGAAGCAGTTCGTCGGCTGGGAGTTGCCCGGGCGCACACTCGGCGTGATCGGGCTGGGCGAGGTCGGAGTTCAGGTGGCCAATGCGGCGGTGGCGCTCGGCATGAAGGTGCTCGGCTACGATCCGGCGATCACGATCCGGCACGCCTGGCAGCTCAGTTCACATGTGACCAGGGCTTCGTCCATCGACGAGGTCTTCAAGAAAGCGGACGTGCTGACGGTGCATGTGCCGCTGGTCGACGGCACGAAACACCTGGTCAATCGCGAGCGGCTCGGCCTGATGAAGCAGCGCGCGCTGGTGCTGAATTTCTCCAGGGCCGGCATCGTCGACTCTGAGGCGATGACCGAGGCCTTGGACGCCGGGTCGATCCGCGGTTACGTCTGCGACTTCCCGAGCCACGAGCTGCTCGGCCACTCCAAGGTGGTGGCGCTGCCGCATCTGGGTGCATCCACGGCGGAGGCCGAGGAGAACAGCGCAGCGATGGCGGTCATCGAGCTGCAAGACTTCTTGGAGAACGGCAACATCACGAATTCGGTGAACTTCCCGGACGCGATCCTTCCCCGGGAGCCCGGCACGACCCGCATCGTGGTGGCCAATGTCAACGTGCCGAATATGGTCGGCGAGGTGTCGTCCCTGATCGGCGACGCAGGCATCAACATCGCGAACCTGTTGAACAAGTCGCGAGGCGAACTGGCCTGGACGCTGATCGACGTGAAGGGCGAGGTCACGCGCGAGTTGCGCGCCGCGATCGAGCAAGTTGAAGGAGTGCTGCGCGTCCGTGTGATCGGATGACGCCTCGGCGTACCGTGTGGATCCAAAGCCCATGACGGGCGCTGATTCTCCACGATGCGCAGGCCAACCGGACAGGGCCGGTCACACCCGCCGGAGGCGACCTTTAGGCTGGGGCCATGGAGAGCTACAACCGGGCCAGCACGGGCATCACCGGGCTCGACCGCATCTTCGACGGGTTGCGGCTCGGCGACAACGTGGTTTGGCAGGTTGACAGCCTCTCCCAATACCGCGACCTGATCCAGCCCTTCGCCGAACGCGCCCAAGAAGAGGGCCGCCGGTTGGTCTATTTCCGGTTCGGGTCGCACGCCCCGCTCTTGGACGACCTGACCGGCGTCGAGGTCGTCAAGTTGGACGCCTCGCTGGGCTTCGAGAACTTCGCGTCCGCGGTGCACAACACCATCACCGAGAAGGGCTTCGGAGCGTTCTACGTCTTCGACCTGCTCACCTCGCTGCTGTTCACCTGGCGCAGCGACCTGGCCGTCGGCAACTTCTTCAAGGTGACCTGCCCCTACCTGTTCGACATGGACACGGTCGCCTACTTCGGGCTGATCCGCCGCGAACACACCTTCGCCACCCTGGCCATGATCCGAGACACCACCCAGCTGCTGCTCGACGTCTACCTGATCTCGGGCGACACCTATGTCCATCCATTGAAGGTCTGGCTACGCCATTCACCGACAATGTTCTTCCCCCACCTGCTCAACGGCGACGAGGCGAATCCGATCACCTCCAGCGAGACCACCGCCCGGCTGTTCGCGGCCGCGTCCCACCGCATCGATCCGCCCGACCATTGGCAGCGGGTCGTCCAGCAGGGTTGGGCGGCCCTCGACTCTCTCGAAGTCGGGGTGCAGCGCGAGGCCAAGGATGAGCTCATCGACATGTTCATCGGACGCGAGGGCCGGGTCGTCGAGCTGTGCCGCAGCCACGCCACCCTCGCCGACCTGTTGACCGTCGCGATGCGAGAGATCGGCACCGGGTACATCGGGGGCAAGTCGGTCGGCATGATCGTCGCCAACGCCATCTTGGATCACGATTCAGAGGCCCGGTTCACGCCCCGGATGGAACAGAACGACTCCTACTTCTTGGGTTCCGACCTGTTTTACACCTACATCATCGCCAACGGCTGGTGGAAGCTGTGGGTCGAGCAGAAGAGCCAGGACGGCTACTTCACCGCTGGCGCGTCACTGAACCGCAAGCTCGCCACCGGCAGGTTCCCGCCCGCGATCCGCGAGCAGTTCCTGACGATGCTGGAGTATTTCGGCCAGTCCCCGATCATCGCCCGGTCGAGTTCGCTGCTCGAAGACAACTTCGGCAATGCGTTCGCCGGCAAATACGAGTCGGTTTTCTGCGCCAACCAGGGCACCCCCGAGGAGCGGCTGCATGCGCTCGAAGACGCGGTGCGCACCGTCTATGCGTCCGCGATGAGCAACGATGCGCTGGAATACCGCCGCAACCGGGGGCTGGACACCTCGGACGAACAGATGGCCATCTTGGTGCAGCGGGTGAGCGGAGACCATCACGAGGGCCTGTTCTTCCCGCACGCCGCCGGGGTGGGTAATTCGTCCAATTTCTATGTCTGGGATCCCTCGATCGACCCGGACGCAGGGATGCTGCGGTTGGTGCTCGGTCTGGGTACCCGCGCCGTCGACCGGACGATCGCCGACCACGCCAAGCTCGTCACCTTGGACGACCCGACCCGCGAGGTCGACGCCACCGACAAGGCCCGCAACACCCAGCGCTATGTCGATGTGATGAGCCTGGACGAAAACCGGCAGCTCACCATGGCCCTGGCCGATATTCGCGAACTGGATATCAAGGCCGATTGGGATCTTTTTCTCTCGACCGATACCGAGACATTGCGGTGGCTACGGGAAAACAATCGTCCGATCAAACAGATACCGAAGGTGCTCGATTTTCACGGCCTGATCGAGCGCACCGATTTCGCACCATTGATGCGCGACATTCTCGCCAAATTGTCACAGGCCTACGATTATCCGGTCGATATCGAATACACGGTGAATATCAACGAGTCCGGCGAGCCGCGTATCAATCTGCTGCAATGCCGCCCGTTGCAGACCCGCGGGCTCGGCCATGCGATCGCGATGCCGTCCGAACCCGATCCGGCGCACATCTTGTTCAGTTCACACGGCAACTTCATGGGCGGCAATGTACGGCTGCCGCTCGACCATGTGGTGATGGTGCGCCCGGACGCGTATCTGGCGCTCGGTCAGCGCGATCGCTATGCGGTGGCGCGCGGCATGGGCGTGGTGAACAAGGCGCTCGCCGACGCCTCATTCATGATCATGGCTCCCGGACGCTGGGGCACCACGTCTCCGTCGTTGGGCATTCCGGTGCACTTCACCGAGATCAGCAATGCCGCGGTGATGGCAGAGTTCACCTATCCCGCGGGCGGGTTCATCCCGGAGCTGTCCCAGGGCAGCCATTTCTTCCAGGATCTGGTCGAGTCGGGCATTTTCTACGTGGCGATCTTCGACCAGCGTCCTGAGGTCAGCTTCGCGCCCGGCCTGGTGACCGAGGCACCCAACCGGCTGACCGAACTGGCGCCCGATCTGGCAGGGTTGGCCAATGTGCTTCATGTGGCCCGCACCGACGACCTGGTGATCTACTCCGACATCGCCTCCCAACAGGTCATCTGCTGCTGATTCCGGGAGTCGTCTGGCCCAGCACGCCAGCCGCGCCCGAAATCGACTCCCGCGCCAGGTATCTCGGGCGCGGGAGTCGATTTCGGGCGCGGGTAGTCATGGAAAGGGCCGGATGGGACTACTACGCAAGAATGCCAGCAATTTGGCCGCGAATCGTTGACCGTCGGCGAGGTCGTCCCAGGTCCAACGAAAAACCCACCACCCGAGTGCCCGAAGCCGATTCTCGCGCCGTTTCTCCCTCATGATGACGTCGGCCGCGTCGCCCATCATCGTGGTGTATTTGACGCGTCCATCGAATTCGCCGATGACGCGATACCCCTCCCACACGAAATCGGGCCGGGCCACGAAGTTCCCGTTCTGGTCGGTGATAGTGACTTGGAGTTTTGGCTGCGGAACGCCACCCATGATCATCCAATAGCGGCTCAATGATTCGCCGGCGCTCTCAGATAGCGGATCAGCATGTTCAAGGGCCCACCTTGCTGCCCTGATACCGGAGCGTCCGCTCGCAGCCTCGCAGGCTTCGACCATGCCATCAGGCGACCGCGAACTCCGCAGTGCCGCATCCACTACTTGCAGCGCTTCGTGGGGCCGGCACAGCATGGCCGTTTCGATAGCCGTCCTCGCAAGGCTCGTCACGTTCAGGCCATCAACGTGGGCCACATCTTCTGGTTCGAGTGGAGCCATGTGCGTGTGCGTCCACGTGCGCACATGCCCACCGCCCGACCCTTCACGGGTCATGAACCTTGCCCAACAGCCGCCTGGGCACCGGTAGTCCCCATAACAACGCTGCAGACGAATGGCTGATCACTGTATCGGCCCTCAGCAGCGGAGCCGTCGTCTTGATCAACGCAAAATGCCGCTCCTCTGGCTGCGTCGAGGACAAATCGAGCGCATAGCCACCATGCCGGACACGATCAAGCGCGCCAGAAGACACCTGCCTGCGCACCGACTTATCGTCGTGTCCTTGATCAACGAGGTTTGTGAATCTAAATGTGAGTGTCATGCCCCAAAGATCGTTAAGCGCAACCCCAATCGTTCAGTTATCCACAGGAGAATCTCAACGATTTCACGCGGAGGCCGAGATTGCGGCAATGGCGGTCGCCGCAGCACTGCCCGCCACGCGCGGCTGATCCGGGGAGACGTGCGGCACTGATCGTCAGCCCCACAGACGCGCCCGAAACCTGCTCCCGCGCCCGAGATACCTGGCGCGGGAGTCGATTTCGGTCGCGGATAGTCAGCGGGGCAGCGGCGGCCCTGCAGCACACCGCGGCCCCGAATCGTCCAATTTCGCGCGCGGGAACAAAGGGGGCCGCGCTCGGGAACCACGAAGCCCGGTGCGAGACCCACGAAGCCGGAGCACAGTGGTCGGCTGAGGGCGGTAGCGCACACAAATGACACTTGCTGATTCCGGCAACCTCAAGAAATGGGGGCGCGAATCGTCGTATCTTCGTAGGGTGACCAACAAAAGCGTGTATGTTACGTCCCCCGACGGGCTAGGTGGCAAAAGCGCCATCGCCCTGTGCCTGATTGAAGCACTGTCGCGGCAGGTGGATTCGGTCGGTGTTTACCGTCCCATGGTCCGCGACGACAACGACGAAGTTGCCAATGCTCTATTGGCGCATTCCGGCATCCAGCAAACCTACGAAGAAACCATCGGCGTGCAGGTTGACGCCGCCATGGACGACCCGGAGGCCGCTCTCAGCGAGATCATCTCCAAGTACGGTGCCCTGCAAGACCGCTTCCAGACCGTGGTGGTGGTCGGCAGCGACTATGTCGGGGCCGCGTCCCCGACCGAGCTGGCGTTCAACGCCCGTGTCGCCGCGAACCTGAGCTCGCCAGTGCTGCTGGTCGTAAGTGGACGCGACCGTACCCCCGACCAGGTTGTGGCGTCCGTCGAATATGCGGCCAAACAGTTCCGCGACCTGCACAATCAGATCGTCGGGGCCGTGGCCAACCGCGTCGACCCGGACGACATCGAGCAGATCCGCACCGAGCTCAAGACCCTCGGCCTTGGTTTCAGCGCCGCACTGCCCGAGAATGCCCTGCTCAGCGCGCCGAGCGTGCGGGCCCAGTTCGAGGCCCTGGACGCAAAGTTCCTGATGGGTGACGCCGCCGCTCTCGACCACGAGTCGCTCGGCACCGTGGTTGCCGGCATGACCTTGCCCAACGTGCTGACCCGGCTGGAGCCCGAATGCTCGATCGTGACGGCCTCCGACCGCACCGATCTGCTGCCGGGGCTGGTCGCCGCGCACACCTCGCAGAGTTTCCCGAATCTCGCGGCGATCTTCCTGACCGGCGGCTACCCGCTGCCCGAGGCGATCAGCCAGCTGATGGACGGCCTGAAGGTTCAGGTGCCGGTCGGCTTGGTGCAGCGCGGCACGTTCTGGACGGCGTCCAAACTGCACGATCTCAAGGGTTCGGTGATGAGTTCACCGCGCAAGCACGCCGAGGCGCTGCGCATCTTCCACGAGAATGTGGACGAGCAGGCTCTGCTGGCAGCCCTTGACGTGCCGTCCACGGCGTTGCGCACACCACGCATGTTCGAGTACCAGATCATGCAGAAGGCCCGCAGCGACAAGAAGACGATCGTGCTGCCCGAGTCGAGCGATCCCCGCATCTTGGAGGCGACCTCGATTCTGCTGCGCCGCGGCGTCGCCGATCTGGTGCTGCTGGGTGAGGAAGACAAGGTCAGGGCGGACGCTGCGGCTCTCGGCTTCGACATCACGGGCGCCAAGGTGCAGTCGATGCACGACCCGCAGCTGGCCGACCCGTTCGCCGCGAAGTATGCGGAGTTGCGCGCCAAGAAGGGCGTGACGATCGAGCAGGCCCGCGAGAAGATGACCGACCCGTCGTACTTCGGCACGATGATGGTCTACATGGGCATGGCCGACGGCATGGTTTCCGGCGCCACGCACACCACCGCGAACACCATTCGTCCGGCACTCGAGTTCATCAAGACCAAGCCGGGCGTCAAGGTGGTGTCCGGTTCGTTCTTGATGTGCATGCCCGAGCAGGTGCTGGTGTTCGCCGACTGCGCGGTCAACCCGAATCCGAACCCCGAGCAGCTGGCGACCATCGCCACGAGTTCGGCGGCCACCGCGAAGGCCTTCGACATCGAGCCGCGGGTCGCGATGCTCTCCTACTCGACCGGCACGTCGGGTTCGGGTGAAGACGTGGACGCGGTCGCCGCCGCAACCGAACTGGTCAAGCAGACCGAACCCGATTTCGCGGTCGACGGTCCGATCCAATTCGACGCTGCGATGGATCCGTCGGTCGGCAAGTCGAAGATGCCCGGCTCCCAGGTGGCGGGCCAGGCGACGGTCTTCATCTTCCCCGATCTGAACACCGGCAACAACACCTACAAGGCGGTGCAGCGCACCTCCGGCGCAATCGCGATCGGCCCGGTGCTGCAAGGCCTGAACAAGCCGGTCAACGACCTGTCGCGCGGCGCCCTGGTGGCCGACATCGTCAACACCGTGGCGATCACCGCGATCCAGGCGCAGACCGGCATCTGATCGGCCTGAACGACCTCAACAAGTAGAAGGGCTCGCACCATTCACTGGTGCGAGCCCTTCGCCGTATCGGGCACTCAACAGCGACCACGGCTTGCCCAACCCGCGCGTCCAATGCCTACCGCCAGCCGCACTGGAAAGCGCCTACGTGGAAGGAGAGATTGCGCAATCGTGGTGCCGGCAATCGCGGCATGGGCGGCGCTCATTACAACCAGACCGGGTTGCCGGCCTCTAGACTGATCTCATGAAGCTGGACGAAGCCGATCGGCGGCGCTTACGCAGCATCTGCGAGCGTTACGGTATTCAACGCCTCGAGGTTTTTGGCTCGGTTGCGCGAGGAACGGCAACCCCAGCGTCCGATATTGATCTGCTGTATTCCCTCAAGCCCGGCGTCGAGTTGGGGTGGGAAATCGAGGATCTGACCACCGAGCTGTCAGAGCTGTTCGGACGCCCAGTTGATCTGGTGTCACGCAAGTCGATTCATCCTTTGATCCGCAGCGACGTCCTGAGTCAAGCACAGGATTTCTATGCCGCCGCCTGAGGTACTACTCATCACGGAGATGATCGATGCTGCACGTGAAGCGTGCCGCCTCGTAAGAGATCAGTCCGTTGAGCAGTTGAACAACGATCGGCAGCGGAGGGACGCGCTTCTATGGAATTTCACGGTATTGGGGGAAGCTGCCGCTCAACTTCCATCCGATTTCAAGAAGCTGCATAGCGAGATCGATTGGGTACGGCCCGCGCGCCTTCGCAACCGTATCGTGCATGGCTATTGGTCCGCCGATATGAGCATTCTCGCTGCAACCGCAAACAATGATCTCCCCGAATACGCCCAGCAGCTCCAATTGCTGCTTGAGATACTCACACACGATCAATAAAGCATGCTTTGCAGTCTCGTCGGTATGGACACTGCGCGGATCGTCGCGGACCCAACCATTATGGCGGGCATGCCGACTATCCGCAGCATGCGCATCACGGGTTTCAGCAATACTCGGCCAACTGGCTGCAAGCAGGCCGGTTGATCAGGACGGTTGATGAGGCAGTCACTGACTGCCCATCGATCACACGAGAAGATGTGTTTGCGGTACTCGGGTTTGCTGCCGGATCGGTCGCGAATTGAGCGCCCGGTTGCTGCGACTTGAGCTACCTCGCAGCTGAAAACATCTCCCGGTTGCGGAGTTGCTTCTGCGCCACAATCTCGACTCGAAACACATTCTCGAAAGTCACACACTCTCGCGTCTCAAAAGCCACCCTCGACTGCGGAGACGATGCGATCGCGTGCTGGTTCCACCATCGTTGTGATGTAGTCGGACGACAGATGCCCCGGGTCCAGCCACATCAAGACATTCCCGATCACCACGGGGCATTGACCGTCGGGACAGATCAGATCGGTGAAATCGAGATTCGTGTAGCCGGAGCGATTATCCAATTCCTCCGCCGGGTTGATCGGTTTCAGCAGACCCGACTCGGGAACCATGCATGCGTCCGGGTTATCGAGATGCTTGGTGTAGCACTCGACTCGATCGTCCTCTGTGCGGGGATTGTCGCGGATTCCGGTCACGGATATACCCTCGTCGATCAATTCGTCGATGGTCTCGGCAATTCCCGGAACCAGATTCTCGCCATCTGCACTCACATCAGACCGGGTGGAATGCAGAATCACGGCGTCGGGATGAAGGTCGAGAACATAGCGGTTGAATGCCTCATTCGCAGGAGTGCATTGATCGAGGTACTCGACAACCGTGAAGTTGCAGCCGGGCTGCAGAAGTGACACCAACTGCCAGTTCTGTTCTTCAGCAATGGGCAGAATCGCTGCCATCATCTGTGCGCTATGTGAGTTTCCTACAACCACGACCGTTTTTGATGGAAACGTGACCATGGGCGATTGCTTGCACCAGCCGGGCGTGAGATCAATGTCGGTGGCGTACCTACCGGTGCAGTCTTCTTCAAGTCCGAACCATTGGGTGTCCAGTTCGCCGACCCTGGGCAGGATGGTTGCATCCGCGTCGCCCTCATACACAAAGTCGGGCATCAGCGATTGGGCGCCGGGGTTGTTCCTTGTGAACTGTTCGCGAGCCTGCTCACTCTCGATCCGCACCCGGTTGGTGTCCCAGATGAGCCAGCCACCCACCGGGACCGACGCGAGAGCGACGCTCGTGACCACAATGATGGCCATGTGCTTGGTGGTCGACTCGGCCCAGTGCCACCGTCGCAGCGGCTCATCGATCAGCCTGGTCAGCGTCACCGCCAGGGCCACACTTGCCACAACCAACACCACACCTGATCGGGGGCCGGCTTCGGGACGGTCCCTGATCACCATGTAGGTGATCAGCAATGGCCAATGCACGAGATAGAGCGCGTAAGCCGAATCTCCCAACCGGACGATCGGCCCCCAGCTGAGAAGACGATCGATACCGAAACGAGATCCCGACTGGCCAACCGCCATTATCGCCGCCGCCGAGACCAGCGGCCACAGAGCGATCCATCCGGGAAAGACACCCTGCACGTCGATCAGAATGCCGACCGACAGCATGCTCACAAATCCCGCCCAGCCGAGGGCGAGGCGTCCGGCCTTGGGGACCTTGATGAAAGGAATCGCCAGGGCCAGCAGCGAACCCAGCGCAAACTCCCACAGTCGAGCCCGAGTATCGAAGTAAGCAAACGCCTGATCTGCCCCGGTTGCGTAGATCGAGTAGCTCAGCGATACAGCAAAGATCACGCTGAATGTCACGGCCAGCGTCTTGACCGGACGAATATCGAAGCGCTTCTTAATCCAACTCGCGAACAAGAAGATCAGTGGCCAGAGCAGGAATACCTGACCTTGCATCGACAACGACCAGAAATGCTGGAACGGAGACGAGAGTGAACGGTCGGTCGCGTAGTAGTCGGCTTGTTCTTGGGCCAGATGCCAGTTCTCGACATAGAAGATGGACGCCAAGCCATCTCGACGGAAAGCCCAGACCGATCCCTCCGGATAGAAGACGGCCAGCAACAGCGAAGTGACCAAGATAGTCGCTGCCGCCAACGGCAGCAGGCGCTTAAATGTGTGCAGCCAGTATCGCCCGAGCGCGAGAGGTCGTTCGCCCTCAAGCTTGCGGACAAACGACAAGGTCATGAAGAAGGCTGAGATCAGCAAGAAGATGTCTACGCCACCCGAAACCCGGCCAATGAAGACGTGGTAGACGACGACCATGAGCACTGCGACGGCGCGCAAGCCCTGAATCTCTGGACGAAATCCCGAATAGCGGGCAACGAGACTCGGAGAAGACTGCACCCGGAGACTTTACCTGAGAAAACCCTGAAACAAGAACCGGGCGCGTTGACTCATCGTAGATGCCCGCGTAGCGCGAGTCGTTGACTCATTTGAAGATGCCCGCGTGGGATCTATAACGAATGGAGCTCACGATGGCAGCGCGTAAAGCGATTACGAAGGCGCAGTTGGCGAAGTGGCCGAAGGCGACCAAGACGGAGAAGGGTCAGATTCTGGACGCCGTCTGTGCGGTGACTGGCTGGCATCGTGACCATGCCCGTAAAGCGATCCGGACCATGCTCGCTAACCCTGACCCGCGCCCACGCCGGCCACGAACCCCTCTCCAGCGCTACGACCAGGCCGCGGTCGATCTGTTGACCCGCTGCTGGGCGATACTGGACGGGCCCTGCGGTAAACGCCTGCGACCCGCACTGCCCGAAACCCTGGCCAACCTGACCCGGCACGGACACCTCGACAACACACCCAGCGAGATCATCGAGCAGGTCCAGGCCATGTCCGCGGCCACGATCGATCGCCGTCTCGCTCCCGCCCGGGTCGGGCTAGTCGCCGGTAAGGGCATGTCCCACACCCGTCCCGGATCCCTGCTGAAGACCTCGATCCCACTCAAAACCTGGGCCCAGTGGAACGACACCGTCCCCGGCTTCATCCAAATCGACCTGGTCGGCCACGAAGGCGGCGACAACAACGGCCAATTCCATTACAGCCTGGACGCCACCGACATCGCCACCGGCTGGACCGAAACCATCACTGTCCGATCCAAAGGCGAACGCATCGTGTCCGCCGGACTGGACCAACTCCACCTCCGATTCCCGTTCCACATCGCCGGCATCCACTCCGATAACGGCTCCGAATTCATCAACCACCACCTGCTGCGCTGGTGCACCACCCGCCACATCACCTTCTCCCGGGGCCGAGCCTCCCACTCCAACGACCAAGCCCACGTCGAAGAGAAAAACTGGTCAGTCGTGCGCCGCAACGTCGGCTACTACCGTTACGACACCGCCCGCGAACTCGACCTGCTCAACCAGCTCTGGCCCCTGGTCTCACTCCAAGTCAATCTGTTCTTGCCCCAACAAAAACTCATCTCCAAAACCCGCACCGGCGCGAAAGTCTCCAAACGCTACGACACCGCCACCACACCACTCAACCGCCTACGACACCACTACCCCGACATCCTCGACCCCCACGACCAGACCCACCTCGAAACCCTGCACCACGACACCGACCTACTCGACCTGAAAAACCGCATCGCCGACATCCAAGGCAACCTCACCGAACTCGCCCGCCGCCGCGGCCAAACCCAACGCCGCGCCAAAACCAACCACGTCTACCTCAGCCGCACCAAAATGAGCACCCGCAAGCGGGCAAAACCCGACGAGTCAACGACCCCCAACACGCGGGCATCTTGACATGAGGCAACACGCCGGGTTACAGCCCGAATGAGGACAAGAAGGCGACCACCAAGAAATCTGCGGCTGCGTTGAAGCGTGGGCGATCTCCGGCCGCAATGGCAGTCGGTACCCGGCGGGCTCGAGCCGCGCAGGCGTCGCACGCCTTTCGGTGATCACAGATGACCCAGGCGAGGGAGCAAGCCCAGCGTCCCGGCTGTAAAGTGGCTTACCGTCGTGACTTCTCAGCAAGGGGGACCCAACTACTATGTCCAAGCCGATCCTCGTCCTGAACTGTGGATCAAGCTCGATCAAATACCAGATGATCGACGTCGAGAGCGAAGAACTGCTTGCCAAGGGCATCGTGCAGCGCATCGCGACCGGCACCACCGGAACCATCGACCATGAGGTGCTCGCAGGTGAGCCCGGCGAGTTCCACGTCGACCAAGAGCTCGACAACCACGAAGCCGCTCTGGCAACTGTTTTCGACCTCTTCAAGCAGCACGGTCCTGACCTTTCCTCCACCGTGGCCGTCGCGCACCGCACCGTGCATGGTGGCGACAAGTTCGCTGACCCCACGCTGATCACCGACGAAGTCGTCGATACTCTGCGTGAACTGTCGCCGCTGGCTCCGCTGCACAATCCGGCCGGTATCTCCGGCATCGAGGCGGCCCGCAAGCTGCTCCCCGAGATTCCCCATGTCGGCATCTTCGACACCGCATTCTTCGTCCGGCTGCCCGCCGAGGCCTTTACCTACGCCATCGACACCGACCTGGCCAAGCGCACCCGCATCCGCAAGTACGGCTTCCACGGCACCAGCCACCAGTTCGTCAGCGGCGAGGTCTCCAAGCTGCTGGGACGCGACGACCTCAAGCAGATCGTCTGCCACCTCGGCAACGGCGCCTCGATCTCGGCCGTCGACTCCGGGCATGCCATTGAAACCTCGATGGGCCTCACCCCACTGGCCGGCCTGGTGATGGGCACCCGCTCCGGCGACATCGACCCCGGCATCGTCGGCTACCTGAGCCGCGAACTCGGTCTCAGCTCCGCCGAGATCGACGACGAGCTCAACAAGCGCTCCGGCATGCTCGGGCTGACCGGCCACACCGATATGCGTGACGTCGAGTCCGCGATCGACGCCGGCAACGAGCAGGCCCGCATCGGCATGGACGTCTACATTCACCGCATCGCGTTCTACATCGGCGGCTACGCGGCCCTGCTGGGCGGCCTGGACGCCATCACCTTCACCGCCGGTGTGGGCGAGAACGCCGCGCTGGTTCGCTCCGAGGTCTGCGCCCGGCTGGGTGGTCTCGGCGTCGAATTGGACGAGGACGCCAACGCTCAGCGCTCCAAGGATCCCCGGGTCATCTCGACCGATGCGTCCAAGGTCAAGGTGCTCGTTGTGCCGACCAACGAAGAACTGGCGATGGCCCGCCAGACCGCCGAGCTGCTCGGCTGACCTGCCCGCTCTGATAAGGCCGCCACACATCGGCTCCATCACACACACTGATGGTCATGCCCGACGTGGTGGGCCAAGACTCATTGGGTGCTCCGGAAGATTGACGGTGAGGCGGTCTCCGGAGCGCCCATGGCACGCCCCGATGATCGGGACACGCTGTGTAGTCACATCGCGAGTATCTCATCGCGAACAGGACACGGTTTCGGGATTATGATCGGCTGACCTGCTTCGAGCATGGCAACGGCCATGTTCTGTTGAACGACGCATCCCGCTAGATTGGAGAACATGGCGACAGCATTGGTCACGGGGGGCACCTCGGGCATAGGACGAGCCTTCGCGACCGAGCTCGCCGAGCGCGGCTACGACCTCGTGTTGGTGGCGCGCGACCAGTCCCGGCTTGATCAAACTGCCTCTGACTTGCGTACGCGTTTCGGATGTGAGGTCGAGACCTTGCACGCCGATCTTGCTGTCCGAAGCGATCTCGACCCTGTCATCGCTCGCTTGAGCGAGACCGATCGTCCGGTCGATGTCCTGGTGAACAATGCCGGATTCGGGCTGAACGCGTCGTTGCTCGATGAGGATGTCGCCACCCAAGAACGTGCGATGGATGTCATGTGCACCGCGGTGCTGATCTTGTCCGGTGCGGCCGGCAGATCGATGAAAGCGCGGGGACAGGGCATGATCATCAACGTGTCGTCGGTGTCGGCGTGGATCGTCAAGGGCAACTACTCGGCCATCAAGCGCTGGGTACTCACCTATACCCAGGCGCTCGCGCTCGAATTGTCGGGCACCGGCGTGCAGGCCACCGCGGTGTGCCCGAGCTGGGTCAAAACTGAGCTGCACGAGCGCGCCGGGGTGGCGCGTCCGAAGCTGCCGGGCTGGGCCTGGGTCGACGGTTCTGTCGTAGCCAAAACCGCTTTGGACGCAGCCGCCGCCGGCAAACCGGTAGCCATTCCCACCCGCAAATGGCGCGTCGCGGTCTGGTTCTTGGACCATGCGCCCAAGGGGCTGTCACGCGCCATCTCCCGCAAGATCACGAAGTCGAGGAGGTCTGATGGCTAAGCTCGGCGACAACAAGAGGCGTTTCAAGAATCCGCTGTCGGTCACGGCGAGCACCGCCGCTCAGCAGCTGTTGATGAAGCCTGCCGTGTGGGGCATTCTCAACGTCCACGTGCACGGCGAGGAGAACCTTGAGGGAGTGGAAGAGCCCTTCATCGCCATCGCCAATCACTCCTCGCACTTCGATGCGCCGTTGATCATGGGGGCGCTGCCGGCCAGGCTCAGCAGGCATCTGGCCACCGGTGCTGCGGCCGACACGTTCTTCACCAAACGGTCGAACGCGCTGGCGATCGAGCTGTTCATGAATGCCTATCCGGTGAACCGTGGCGCCACCAGAGATCACCGCGGCATGTCGAAGCAGCTGCTCAGCGATGGTGTGCCGCTGTTCATCTTTCCCGAGGGCACCCGCTCACGCACCGGCGGGATGGGGCCGTTCACCCCCGGTGTGGCGGCGCTCGCGATCTCGTTCAACTGCCAGGTGCTGCCCGCCGCGATCGTCGGCTCCTACGCCGCCTGGCCAGCCCGGCAGAAGCGCTGGAATCCCGGGCGTCCGGACGTGCATGTGGTCTTCGGTCTGCCGATGCGCCCGCGTCCCGGTGAGATCGCCCACGAGTTCAACGAGCGGATGCGCCGCAAGGTCATCGAAATGCATGACTCCACCGCGACCGCCTACTCGATGCCCACCCAAAACGAGCTGGCTCACATCGCCGCGATCGAGGCACCGAAGAAGCCCAAGAAGGACGACAAGTAGCCGCTGCAGTCGCTGCTGGAGGTAGCGTGACTCTCCCGCTGGAGGTAACGTAAATCGCCTAGGTTTACGCCTCGGCTAGCAGGTTCACCAGTTTAGGTTGGTAGCTTGTCTATGGCTCGTCAGGCCACCAGCTGTGCGGCACGTTGATGTGAGACTCCCATGACCGTTCCAATGTCACGCAATGTCAGCCCGGCGTGTTGCAGTGCTCGAGCAGCTGCCCGGGAGGCCTCAGCCGCTTCCCGCTGTTTTCGGGCCACATCTTTGCGCAGCCGTTCGGCCTCTTCCGCTGCGGAGGTGAACTCATGCGGCAAAACAGGATGCACATCAATATCGAAAGTGTCCTCACCAAGGCCCATCTGATAAGCGATAGCTTCACGCATATCGTCCGCTGCCTGATCGAGACGGCGGACTTGCGACACGCTGCCGGCTTCCGCACACTCGGTGACCCACCAGGGTCCCCGCCCACGCTCAGCGGTAACCACAAATGTCTTGCGACTCATCGCCACCATCCTTTTCCACCAAACTCCTCCGCAAACTGATCGAAGAATTTCCCAGCAGTCACCTCATCCACCTCGGCATGCCGTCCAAGAGTTCGGCTTGTCGACCCGACTATGACAGCCGTGTGTCGCGTCAGCTCAACAATCCTGTACTCCAGGCCCGCAGCTTTAGCCGCCGCCTGGATTTTCTTGAGCACAGCTCTTCGCTTCACACAGGGATAGTCTAGTGCACACTTGCAGTTTAAGGCAAGAGAGCTCTAGACATCGGATCGTCCCAAGTAGCGCTACTGAACCCAGGCTCCGCTTGCGTCCAGGTAGTACCAGGTGCCGCCGACACTGACCCACCCTGTGGCCATCGAGCCATCGGAACGCAGGTAGTACCACGTATTGCCGAGCTGCAGCCAGCCGGTCCTCATGGCTCCACTCGCGTCGAGGTAATACCACGTGGCGCCGAGCTTCTGCCAGCCGGTGGCCATGGCACCATCAGGGGCCAGGTAGTACCAGGAGCCGCCGGTGCTCAGCCAACCGGTGGTCATCGCACCACTGGACGCCAGGTAGTACCACGAACTGTCGAGCTTCACCCAGCCGGACGCCATAGCGCCACTCGCGTCCAGGTAGTACCAGGTGCCGCGATCGTTCACCCAGCCGGTGAGCATCACGCCATCGGAGCGCAAGTAGTACCACGAGCCCCCGGTGCTCAACCATCCGGTGGCCAGCGAGCCGTCGGAGTACCGGTAATACCAGTTTCCGTTCTTCTGCTCCCAGCTACCCGACCAGTCGCTGGGCGCCCCGACCTGCTGAACAAGGCTGGAAAGCTGCGAATAGATCTGGTTTCCCGGGCAATCGGTCGGATAGACATCGCGGTGCCCGAAGATGCGAGACAGTGCCGCACCGCCCTGGCTGGTGAACCCTGAGGCGTCGCGGGCGTCCAAACCGGCCAGATCGAAGCGATACTCGATCACCGTCTTGAACGCATTCAGCATCGCCTGAGTGGGTGCGGTGCTGGTGTAGGTGCCGAGCGCGGAGACGCCCAGGGTGCCGGTGTTCGAGCCGTAGGCATGTCCTCCGACGATCATCGAGCTCGCGGCGACATCGAGCGAACCCTCGCGTCCCTCCCACATGCCGCCGTACTTGTCGACCAAGAAGTTGTAGCCGATGTCTCCCCAACCCAAGGTGATCGCGTGGTAGTAGTAGATGCCCGCGATGATGCCGGGCACATCGCCCTGCGCATAGTTGTTCGTGCCGGCCGTGTGATGGACGATGGCAGCCTTCAGCTTGGCTTGCTCATCGCCCCAGGTGGGAGCCGGTGAATTGCCGTCCCACGCACTGCGGGGACGGATACCGCGGGCGATACCCTCGCGTCCCTCGTCCGTGGTGCCGGACTGGGTGTTCGCCTGCGGCCCGACCCGGCTCGACAGCGATCCATCGCCCTGTTCGGCGACGACCAGCTTCAGATCGGCCGGCAGTGAGTCGGCCTCGCCGGTGATCTGCACCTGGACGGCGGTGGCCACCCCGGAGATGAACGGATCACTACCACCGGCGTTGCCCGACTGCTGAGGATCGGCGCTGACACTCGACCAATCGCTCCAGCCCGAGGCTTCGAGCACCCGGATGAACGCTGCGTTCGCGTCATCGAGGCTGTCTTCGGCGTTCCAGGTCAAAGCTGACACCGTGAACTGGCCGAGGTCGATCTGATCGGTGATGACGGCGGACCCGTCGACGGTCGTGCCGGTTGCCAGGTCGGTCTCATCGGCGTCCGCCGCACCTTCACGAGCGTCCGCCGTCAGACTCGCGGACGAATCGGTGAGCGCGATCTCGACCGGTTCGATGGCAGTTCCGGCTTCGTCCGCGACCGCCGGCGAGCCGGCGTACAGAGCGCCGCCGGCCACCAGTGCGCCGACAACCGCCATCGAAACAGCACGTGAAACCTTGAACTTATGCACGAGGTGTCTTCCCTTCTGGGGTCACGAAACGCCCGTCACCGTCTCGGCGCCATGGTGCACCGAAGGTTCTCAAAGAATTCTCGGTTCATTGACAGTAAAAACACAATTCGACGCGCCCGCAGCAGCAGGTCAGTCGGCGAGGCGACCCATGCGTCCGCGGATGCCGTCACGAATGCCTCGCCACAGCATGCGGCGGCGCTCGGGCAGCCGGTCGACCAGCAGCGAATTGAAGGCGACGTATTTCGCCAGCCAATAGCAGTACCGGACGCGCCAGCGCCAGGGCATCAGGTTGGTCTTGATCAGGTAGATCGTGTTGCGCGCCAGGTAGTAGTTGCGGAACGGGGCGTGTACATGAATGGGCTGCGCACGCCTGGGCAGCTGCACTACCTCGTCTCCCAGGGAGTGATGCAGATGGGCGCTGGGCACCGCCACCAGCCGGTAGCCTGCGCGGCGAGCCCGCAGCCCCCATTCGAGATCGACGTGGTCGATGAACATCGGCTCGTTCATGCCGCCGATCTCATCGAGCGCCGAGATCGTGATCAGGCACCCGGAGGCGATCAAGAACGCCACATCCAACTGTGGCCGGCTGAGTTCTTCGGCAGTGGCCCGCTTCGGGCTCCATGTGCGTGCCATGTAGACCAGCTGGTCGCCGCCTTCGCGGTCTTCGGCGGCCAACGGCCCGGCGGCCGCGATGCGGGGATCCTGCTCGATGGCCGCGAGTAGCTTGGCGACCATGCCGTCGTCCGGCAGCGAGTCATGGTCACTCAACAACACATGGCTGGCGCCGAGTTGCCGGGCCATCGCGATGCCACGGTTCTGCGCCGCCGCGATGCCCAGGTTCTCTTCGAGAGCGATCAGCCGCGACCCAGTTCCTTCGCAGGCGAACCTGACCATGGTCAGCGCATCGGTGCCCGAACCGTTGTCGACGACGATCACCAGGTCGCACTGCCGGTTGAGCTCGGTCAGCAACCCACGCAGGCCCTCACCGGCGCGATAGGTGACGACGACCGCCACGATCTTGGTCATCGCATACCCCTCACACTGTTAGGTGGACGCCGCCACGCGCCCACCGTGACACCACCGTTGGCCCTGGCCATGGCGAGCCTCGCGCGTCCGGTGGTCACCAGATTTTGCTGCATGTCGTCTCAGCCTTGCCTGCGCGCGACGAAGACCTGCAGCTCTTCACGGGCCTTCAGCCCGAGCCACAGCAGCGCCCGCAGCGGCCACTGGTACCAGGCGTCATAGATGCCGTTCAGGTAATGCATCGCCGAACGATGGTGGGCCCGCAGCATGGCTTCGGGCTGCTGTTTCCAGCTTTTCCCCTGGTCATGGACGATCTGTGCGTCCGGAATGAAGACGCTCTGCCAGCCCGCCCTGGCCAGGTCGTCGCCCAGCTGGGTGTCCTCGAAGAACATGAAATACGACTCGTCGAAGCCGCCGATCTGCTCGAATGCGGCCCGCCGCAACAGCAGACATGACCCCGAGAGCCAATCGACTGGGTGGGCGCTCGCCACCGAGGAGTTTCGCCGGTAGGCCTGAGTGAACGGGTTGGCCGGCCAGATGCCGCCGAGCAGAGCGTGCCCGATGCCTGAGACGAGCCTCGGAAAGTGCCGGGCCGATGGGTAAACGAGACCTTCCGGTGTGTGAATCAGCGGGCCGAAGGCTCCACCCTGGGGCCAGGTGCCGGCAACCTCGACCAGTGCGTCGATGGAATGCTCGCCGAATCGGACGTCCGGGTTGACGACCAGTATCCACTCGGCCTCGGCCCCCCGGGCGCCCAGGTTGGCGGCAGTTCCGTAACCCAAGTTTGCTCCCGGACGCACAACTTCTGCCCCGGACGCGGCTGCCACCTCGTCGACGACTTCGGTTTCGGTGCCGTTGTCGACGATGACCAGCTCATAGGGATGGGAGCAAGCCGCAGAAAGCGAGGCGACCATCCTGGCCAGCTCCGGGCCAGGATTGAACGCTACGGTCACGATGCGTAACCCGGGTTTGCTCTGCATCATGTCAGGTTAGGCCCGCGCCTCTCCACGCGACCTCAACACCAGACTGCATCTCTGATTGCGAGTAAGTAGGTCCTTCCGAATCGGGTAGTGGGCTCCAGAATCGCTCCTTCTGCCCATTCATTCCAGGCATTGATGAATACCAGCCGGTCTTTGGGCTCACGAGGCAGCACTGCAGAAATCAAGCCCATCACCCAACGGTGGAAGGTGTAGGGATTGGACCCGTACCAGGTGTCCGCCTTCCACTGCCGGCGTGCGGTATTGTCGAATGTCACCATCGCACCAGGGTAGTTCTGATTGGACAACTCTCCCGTCATTGCCAAGGATGCATCGACCGTGGCTGGATAGCTCATGAAGTTGCCTCTCCACCTTTGATCGAGCCCCACATCAGTGGCAGGACCTGCGACCCATGGGAGATTGTGCGGGGGGAATTGCAGGGTCCCGTCGAGCCCCAGAGACGTCACGTCCGCGCCTACTCCATCGAATTCGTCGGCAACCGCAACTGCAAGGACAAATAGCTCGCCTACTCCTGCCTCGCGAGCTCGCTTCCGCCATGTAGAAACCACATCGGGAAAGTTCTTCATCTGTCCCGGACGGTAGACAGAGATCAGTGCCTTGCCATCGACCCTCATATAACGGGGATCCGATAAGAACTCCATGATATCGTCAATAAAATCCTCGGC
The DNA here is from genome assembly GCF_030286045.1 of Propionimicrobium sp. PCR01-08-3. Lineage (NCBI taxonomy): Bacteria > Bacillati > Actinomycetota > Actinomycetes > Propionibacteriales > Propionibacteriaceae > Propionimicrobium > Propionimicrobium sp. PCR01-08-3. The sequence goes on along the minus strand of NZ_CP127390.1, from coordinate 3,066,267 downwards.
AGGGATCCTAGAATAATCTTGGCCGATCAAAATATCTTGCGATCGTCCGTCCCAGCGTCGAGTCCAATTCTCATTGGCCCACATGATCGAATACGGCATATCGACATCAGAAGCACGCATCTTCTCGATGGGAAGGTTAAGCAATCTTTCGCCTGAGAACCAGTAGTAGTAGTACATAAACCCGGCAATCCCGTGCGCCTTCGCCAGATCGGCCTGCTTCTGGCGAACAGAGTCAAGAGCGAGATCATAGAAGCCAAGGTCCGTCGGAATCTTCGGCTGATAATGACCGCGATATCCGGGTATCGCACTCGTCACATTCGTCCATTCCGTAAATCCGTCACCCCACCAACGGTTGTTCTGTGGGGAATCATGAAACTGCGGAAGATAAAATGGGACAATCTGGGCACGAGCAGATCGTGGCGCTTCGCGCCCGAAACGGAGATAACCTTCTGTATCATAGGACGAATCGACTGAAAGTACTGCCAGGTCGCTAATCTCGGCCAAAGACAGCCCTGCCTCCTCGGTCAGGATACCTATAATCCGCTCCAAAGCGTGAGCAGTCGTGCCATCAACTTGCCCTGATTCCTCATCGAAATCAGCGCGCTGCAAATTCATTGCCCGAAGGCCCTGCAATAGAAACCCGCGAATCCAATACATTGAGCCCGAGGCGAACCGCAGGCGGTCATGGTCCAATGACATCTCTAACCGTCTGAGCAACTCCTCGGATATGCGCTGGTCTCCACCCCAGAACTCGGAACCCACGATGCTCTCATCAGCGGTAACGAGACCAATGGAAGAATCAGCTGCGAAGGCATTCAGTATGTCGATCGGCCGCTGCGCAGTACCCACTAGGCCATCAAGGAACTGGTCGTTCCAAGTGGCCCCGCTTCCGGCAAGCTCAGTGTGCGCTTCCCGCCACGGGCTCTTCTTCGTGTGCATCTTAAGGACGAGTTCATAGGGATCCAAAGCCCCTGAGTTGACTAACTGAACCAGCGGGAAGATATCGCGGCCGCGATTCTCCACATCCACGACCACGGCATGCCCCATCCTCTCAAGATCAGTTGGTATCTCAATCTGTTTGCCCGAGGCATTTGTGAGGAATAGATCAAAATCGATCGGTATGTTATGCAAGCAAGAAAAGAGCTCCGGTAGAAGGTCCTCGTAAAAGCAGTGGATAACGACCGCGAGTCTAGCCGGCTCGTCGATAATGAACTGGTCGTCTACGCGCCACCTATCTGGAAAGCCGGAATCTTGTCGACCTCCCTGACGAAAGACGAAGTTGGAGAAGTCAGCGCAATGCTTTACTTGAAAACCCCTAACGCTGCCAGAAACTAGATAGTTCGCCAGGGCGCTTCTGCCCTTCGCAAGTTTATGTTTGACCCGCCGCTCAAGTCCTGCAGGCACGATCTTAGACATATTGTTCCTTACCACTCATTTACATCGGCGTCGAATCGTCTCTTGATATATCGTTGGGCTTCCACAGCCTCACTCATGGTTGACGGATGGGTCATGATGGTGCGCTTCAAAAACGGTACATCCGTCTCAATCAGATTCCTCCAGCCATCAACCGTCGGATTCCCATTCGGCACGCCGAGCTCCGGCCCGGTCACCCAGGACTGACTCGAGTACGCTTCAGAAAACGCCAACCTCGATGCACCGATTTCATACTGCTGCACGATTGCTTCTTTGTCGGGCTCGACTTTGACTGAGTTGAAGAACTCAACCCAAGGCTCGTCCGCCAGAATCCCTCCGCGAAACGCCAAGAAATAGCTCTGCATATGCTGCGTGAACTGGAATGATTGCGTCAGTGCACGAATGCTGGGCCCAGGCGAAGCCGCCCATTCCAGCAAGTGATCAATCGGTGCGAACGGCCCTAATAGCGAGTCGTTAGTCAGTAGGACTGTGTCGCATGCGCGGATCTGTGGGTACTGGTTCATCAGGTCCGCCCACGACCCAAAATCGTAGCCGATATTCGGCCTTCTCACGACGACCACCTCGTCCGGGATCCCATATGGGAACTCAAGCGGACGCCGATCACTGCATACAGAAATCACCATGGGAAGGTAGGCATTCGCCGCCAATGCATGAAGATATGCCGACAACGATTGTGATTGCACTGAAGTCGGCGAGTATTGAGCGACCAAAACGACCCGGTCGGGCAGGGCGTCGACTTCCAAGCGGCCTCGCTCTATTCTTAGACCGCTTGATGTGTCACCGATAACGAGGCTTCCACGGCGTCTCATTTGCGCAGCTTCCTTGCCACGTTTTTGGCCTTGCGGAGAAAACTACCAACCCGCCATGACTCCGATTTGCGCAAAGTGTCCAACTGGTACCAGCTATCTTCGAGCGATCGTTTCGTGCGTCGAAGTTCCAACTCAACTTCCTCGGTCCGCCTCCGTGCAGAAGAGAGCTCTCGCTGTGACTGCCGGAGGGCAGCGCGTAGCTGACGGATTTCTTCTTCCACCTTGTCGTGCCGCTCCCCGCTCATTCCGCCACCTTACGTACGCTTGTTTTCCCACTAGGGCCGGGATCACTCGGGATGCCCGCCGCTCTACTCCACGTTCCGGTCGGCAATTTCACGAGACCAGGCTCGGTGGTGATGCTGTCAGCGCGCACGATCATTTCCGTCTGCCGATCCGAGTAGTCATACATTTCGCCATCCCTGACAAAACAAGTCGTCAACCAGTAGCGACCTTCCTGGATGATCAGGTTGTCGATTGCGTAGTCAATGAACGTGGTTCCGCTGGGAAGATCATAAAGACAGCCAGCACTCTTGGAGTTCGGGCCCGCGACCGTTATTCCTCCATCGGTCACAAAACCGAGACCTAGCTCGACATCATGAAGAGCCTGCTTGGCATGCACATGCACTCGGATCGTTGCGCTCGCCCCCGAAATGAGGAACGGGATGGTCTTCCCGTCCCGGTCCAGGAAATCCACGCCTGTCATCCTGCATGCGCCGTTTCCTTGGTTCAACTTGTATTGGTCATCCTCCGGTGCCTCGCCGGCATCTACTTGCTCAAGTGCGCGCTTCTCGGCTTCTTTCACGTTGACAGACTGCAAGTATGCAGAGACGACGGTATCGGCGTCACCGATCATCTGAACGTCGCCGCGATCAAGCCAGACCACCTCGTCGCACATCTCACGGGCGAGGGACAGCGAATGGGTGACCAAAGCAATCGTGGTGCCCAGCTCGCGTAGGTGCCTCATAAAATCGAAGCACTTGCGCTGGAATTCTTCGTCGCCGACCGCAATGATCTCGTCGACGATGAGAATCGTTGGGGTGATCGCCACAGCGACCGCGAACCCCAAGCGTACGGTCATTCCTGATGAATAGACTTTCACGGGTTCGTCAATGAAGTCGCCAATATCAGCGAAATCTATGATCCAGTCGAGAGATTCATCGATCTGTTTCCGGCTTCTCCCCAGAATTGCGCCGTTCAGGTAGATATTCTCCCGACCGGTGAGCTCTCCATGAAAGCCAGCACCTAGCTCAAGAAGTGCATCGGCTTTATCAGAAACAAGAACCTCTCCCGACGTTGGCCTATAAACTCCAGCCAAGATCTTAAGCATGGTTGATTTTCCGGATCCATTATGGCCGATTAAGCCGAAGGTCGTCCCTTTCTTCACCTTGAAAGAAACGTCGTCCAGCGCATGAAACTCCTGTTTCTTTGTCGACCTGCCCCGAACGAAGCGCTCTTTAAGGGAGTCGCGCCTATCGGCATGCATGGTGAACGTCTTCGTCACGTTGTGCACTTCGATCGCGTACTCCGGCGAATCTGTAGAAGTGCCGATCTCCTCCAGCCCGCTCATCAGATTCTCTCTCCCAGATCAGAACCCCACCGTCGGCAGACCCAAATCGCGCCAAGCACAGCAAGGAGAGCCCAACCACAGGCTGCCAACCAACTTACAATCGAGCCAGGGTTGAGCTCGTACAGCAGGCTCCGGAACAATCCGATGAACTCTGCGACAGGCATCGACGTAACGAGCCGGCGGGCTGGCAGCCCAAACACCACCTCCGGCACGATCTCCGGGTTGTAAATGATCGGAGTCGCATAGAACATCAACTGCAGGAACACGCCCACGAGATGAGCTAGGTCCCGCACATGAACATTCCAGACCGCCAGCATGACCGAAATCGAAGCGGTGAATATCATCAGTAGGACGAGCAACAACGGAACGAGCAACCACGTCCAGCCCACGTTTCCAAGCACGAGAAGAGCAGCGAGCAGAATGCCCATCTCGATCGCAGACTGCACACCAACCGCCAAACAAGCACCCAGGACGGGAGAGTATGCCGGAAAGTACACCTTTTGGAGGAGGCCGCCTGCGCCCAACAACCCGCTGATTCCGGCGTTAACCGAATTCTGAAAGAAGCTCCATACGGTTAGCCCCGCGAACAACCAGATGGCGAAAATGCCAACGCCCTCATGTCGCGAAGCTATGCCAGGGGGCTCCATCTGGAAGAGCCCGCCAAAGATCACCGTATAGATGCCCAACGAGGCAAGCGGTACAACCAGCGACCACACCCAACCCAGCGCGGTGCCCTTGAACTTCGACTTGAGATCACGATTGCCAAAAGCTCTGATGAGATTCCACTGCTTCAGCGGTGGCTGAGATACCCGCACATTGGTCTTTCCCACTACTACCTCGATTGCCTAGCTCGCGACTACAACCCATGGATGTCGCCCACAGCTTGCCGTGGAGGACGTATGGCTAACACATGTGGCGGCCGACATTACAGGCGCCTTCCGCTTTACGTTTCTCGCGGCTGCACTTGGTTCACCGCTCCCTAGCCCGACCCCGCCTAAGCCTGAATACACAGGGCAAGTGTAACCAAACGCCCTAACGTTACGCCGCCGGCCAGTCGAGCACCAGATATACCAAGGTGCTCCATTCGAGCGGGGCTCCACCCGATGAAGACTTGCGACAGCATCTGTTGCCTGCGACATCGATCCCTTTTGCCGGCACCTTTGGCTGCATACAGGTCGCGTAGCATGTGGCCTGTGGAATCTGTCGACACCAAGACTGCATCTTCTGGGAACCCAAAACCACTGAACTACATCCTCGTAGTGGGTGGCTTGCTAGCGCTGCTCACGGGACTGGCTTGTTGGGCGATGTCGTCACCCACTGGGGCTTCACCTGACGAGGACTACCACCTCGGCAGCATCTGGTGCCCACGGCCAATCGAAAGCTCGGGTTGCAGCTACGAGACAGAGAACGATCAAATCGTCAGCGTCGACGTTCCGCAGTCGGTCGCGAACCCGATGTCCTGTTATATCCGGCACACCCAGCAGAATGCTGCCTGCGCCGATGCACTGTCAGATTCAGCCTTCCAACCTACTGACCGGTTCGACAATGGGACCTATCCACTCGGCTTCTATCACGTCAATCATCTTTTTGTCGGCCCAGATGTAGACCGCTCCGTGACCTCAATGAAGGTCTTTAATGCCTTGCTCGGGCTCGGAGGGCTTGCCCTTGCATCAATACTGGCACCTCCCAAGCTTCGTCATTCGGCAGTGGTAGCAGCAACAGTTGCCTGGGTGCCGATGGGCGTTTACTTCATCTCATCGGTCAACCCCAGCTCCTGGTCCATTTCAGGTTGCCTTATCTATGCCGTTGCCCTGATAGGGGCCGTTGAATCCACGGGAAAACGCCGCTGGGCGCTGCTCGCCGTGGCCGGTTACGGGGCCTTGCTTGCGATCGAGAGCAGAACCGATGCCAGAATCTACGTTCTTGTCATCAGCCTCGCCATATGGGTATTCGTTCGCATTACACGGAAGAGACTTCTTCTCCTTACGGCGTCAGCTCTGGCTTCGATTCCCGGTCTCCTCGTTTTTCTTCCCACAGAAGGAGGCAGTCAATTCACAGGATCCGGCGGCTGGCCAATGAGTGAGTGGCCGTTGCCCAAGATATTTGCATATAACATCATGAGCCTGCCGGAGTATCTGGGTTCACTATGGGGGTTGCGGTGGGGCCCGGGATGGTTCGATGTGCCACTTCTTGGTTGGTCCACCCTCACGATGATCGCCGTCGCTGGTGGCGTGGTCTTTGTAGGTATTCAGGAGCTCTATTGGCGCAAGGCCTTGGCAGTGGTGCTTATCTCAGGTGCGCTCTGCGGTATCCCGGTTGTGAGTCTTACGCTTCGCCACGTACAGCCGGTCATTTTTTATCAGGGCAGGTACCTGCTGCCTCTTCTTGCGGTCGTATTGCTGTTGTGCCTAGCCCGCCAGGGCGCCCGGTCATTCTTCCTAGCACGCGGGCAGTTAGCACTCATAGTCGTAATATCCGGTGTTGCCAATGCCCTGGCCTTGCGCAGAATAATCGCCCGCTACGCCTCCGGGGTACTGACCGAGGACTACAGCTTTGCAGTCTTCAACCCGCAGTGGTGGCCCTGGCCGATTTCGATCGATGCCTTCTGGGCAGTTGGTTCACTGACAATGGCGATCGGACTGTGCTGTCTCTTGATAGCGTCAGCACGGTCAGTCAAACTACTCCAAAGCGACGGGGACCGCGCGATGACACCCAAGCGCGCAGCGCGAGCAGACTAAGGTGTCTGCCTCGGCGTCACCGTCCTTGCTCCACCAGCCCACGCAGGTACGCACCGTAACCTGACTTCACGAGTACCTCTGCTCTGGCGAGCAACGCCTCGTCGTCCAACCAGCCCTTGCGCCAGGCCGCCTCTTCGGGGCAGCCGACCTGCAGACCTTGGCGGGCCTGAATCGTGCGGACGAAGTCACCCGCGTCGTTGAGCGAATCGAACGTTCCGGTGTCGAGCCAAGCTGTTCCCCGCGGCAACACTTCGACGTGCAACTTGTGCTGCTCCATGTAAATGCGGTTGATATCGGTGATCTCCAGCTCCCCACGTGCACTGGGTTGCAGGTTGCGGGCATAGTCGATGACCGAATTGTCATAGAAGTAGAGGCCAGGCACCGCCAGATGCGATTTCGGCTGAGTCGGCTTCTCCTCGATTGAGATCGCCATGCCTTCATCATCGATCTCAACCACTCCATAGGCCTGTGGATCGGCCACCCAGTACCCGAAGATCGCCGCACCGTCGATGTCGGTGTACTGGCTCAGCCTGGTACCAAGTCCGCGCCCGTAGAAGATGTTGTCGCCCAGCACCAATGCGGCCGAATCGCTACCGATGAAGTCGGCACCGATGGTGAATGCCTGGGCCAATCCCTTGGGCTCTGGCTGCACAGCGAACTGCAGATTCACGCCGAGCTCTGAGCCATCGCCGAGCAGACGGTGGAAGGGCTCCGCCTCGTGCGGGGTGGTGATAACCAAGACATCACGGATGCCAGCATGCATCAGAGTCGACAGTGGGTAGTAGATCATCGGCTTGTCATAGACCGGCAGCAGCTGCTTGCTCGTCGCCTGAGTTATCGGGTGCAGGCGGCTTCCGGTGCCGCCGGCAAGGATGATGCCGTGCATGGGGCTTTCTCCCTAGTCTCGCATTCGCCGAACCCTGCGTGGCGCGGACACGTTATTCGTTCAGCCTAGCGGTAAGGAGCGAGAGCACCACAACCGAAATTCGACTACCCATCCATCTATTCTTGCCTGCGCACCGAGACGATCCTGGAGCCCGTGTTCCGTCCTCGTCGAGAACATCAAGACTCATACACTCGTCGTTATGAGAGTCGTCTACTCAGCGCTGCTTGGCGAGTATGAGAATTTGAAAGAACAGCCAATCGCAGCAGCGACAACAATTCCGTTCATCCTCTTCACCGACGACCCCACGCTTGGCAGCGATACCTGGAATGTGCGGCTCATCACGCCTGAGTTCCCGATGGACATCGTCCGTTCGTCACGGGATATCAAGGTTCTCGGGCACCCCGGTCTTGAGGACTTCGACGAGACACTTTGGATCGATAATCGAGTTGAACTTCTCGTCGACCCTGATCAGATCCTGGACGAATGGCTGGCGCAGTCAGATCTAGCCCTCTTTGAGCACTCCTTTCGGGACGCACTCATCAACGAGTTCTATGCGGTTGTCAACGAAGGCTACGACGACCCGTCGCGTGTTTACGAACAGCTGATTCACTACGCCGAAACGAAGCCAGAAATCTTGGACGAGAAGCCGCTGTGGACAGGCTTGATGGCTCGCCGAAAGACCCACGAAGTAGACGCAGCAATGCGGCTCTGGATGGACCATATCTTGCGTTACTCGCGACGTGATCAGCTTTCGGTTAACCTGGCCATCAGTGATCTCGGTGATCGGGTGGCGCGAATCAACGGAGATAATCTCCATTCAGAATGGCACAAGTGGCCACTTCTCGAGCATGACCGTCGACTCAAGCGTGACAAGTCACGTCCGAGGGATGCCTTCGTGCATTCGATCCGAGCACCGCTTTCAAGGCTGTCTGAGATAGAAGGGCCGGTTCGGGAGTACGTGCGCCAGCTCGAGGAGACAGCGACCGAGCGGGCAGCAGTTATCGACAACCAGCAAGAACAGATCGACTCGCTGGGCCGGGAGATCGAATCACTCAGCAAGAAATCCCAACGGGACCTCAGCCAAGCCGAGGCCGAGGTCAATACGTTGCGAGCCGAGCTCGAAGCGCTTCGCGAAACACACTCCACGCTTCAAGCTGAAGCCAATTCCCTACGCGCTCAACTAGCTGGCGCAATCCAGCGGAGTGCGCTCGTGCGCCTGAAGCGACGCCTGTACCCCTTGGCGCAGCGCCTCGGCGTTCGCCCATAGTCGGGAGATAGGCCTAGCCACGCGGGTCAGCACTTGCCACACGTCTGTCCGGCCCGGAATGCGTGCCTCACGAGGGCCGAGATCAGCGTAAGTACTCCTGCAGGTACTCCCGGAGGCGCTGATCCGCAGTTGCCGGAACGAAGCCGGTTGCCTCGATCTTGGTGAGATCCATGGTGCTGTTCAACGGACGCGCAGCGACCTGCTTGCCTGCGAAGTACTCCTCGGTGCTGATCGGCGAGACCTGGCTCGGGTCATGACCGGTAAGTTCGAAGACCCGTGCCGCCACTTGCTGCCAGCTGGTTTCTGGGCCCTCATTCGACAGGTTGTAGGTGCCGTATTCGGCACCGGTGCTGAGTAGATGGATGATGCCTGCCGCCAGATCTGTGGTGAAGGTCAGCCGCCCGACCTGGTCGGAAACCACTGACGGGCTGATACCTTTTTCGGCGAGCCCGGCCATCGTGCGAACGAAGTTCTTGCCGTCGCCCACCACCCAGCTGGTGCGGACCAGATAGTGCTTCGGGGTGGAGACGATCGCGGCGTCGCCGCCGGCCTTGGACTGCCCGTAAACGCCGAGTGGGCTCGGCGGCTCGGCCTCGGTGTGCGGGTTCTTGGTGCCGTCGAAGGTGTATTCGCTCGAAATATGCACCAGCGTGATTCCCTGTGCCGATGCAGCGCGTGCCAGGTTTGCCGGACCCCCCGCGTTGGCCTTCCAAGCAGCGGGGCGCCCTTCGGCGGTCTCGGCACCATCGACATTGGTCCAGGCGGCGGCATTGATGATCACCTCGTAGCCCGCCCAGTCGACACCGGCCATCTGCTCGGCGTTGGAGATGTCGAAGTCGGGCAGGTCGACTCCGTCGGCCGCGAATCCGGCCTCAGGCAGCTGCCGCATCAGTTCGCGACCGAGCTGGCCGTTGGCTCCGGTGACCAGCACCTTCTTTGCGGGAGCGCACGCGACGGCGAACGGCTTCACATCAGCAAGCCTCGGATGGCCTTTATCCTTGTCGGACTGGATGGCCTGATCGAGCGGAATCGGCCAATCGATGGCGACGGTTTCGTCCGCAAGATTGAGGAAGGTGTACGAAACCTCAGGGCTCCAATGCGCATTCACCAAGTAGGTGTAGGCGGTATTGGGCTCGAGGGTCTGGTAAGCGTTGCCGACACCCTTCGGCACGTAAACAGCAACGCTCGGGTCGATCTCGCAGCTGTACACGGCACCGAAACTGGGGCCCTCCCGCAGGTCGACCCAGGCTCCGAAAACGCGGCCGGTGGCCACCGAAATGTACTTGTCCCACGGCTCTGCATGAATGCCGCGGGTCACGCCGACTTCGTCGTTGAACGAAATGTTGTTCTGCACGGGGCCGAGATTGGGCAGGCCGAGCGCCATCATCTTCTCGCGCTGCCAGTTCTCCTTGAACCAGCCTCTGTTGTCTGCGTGCACCGTCAGATCGATCCGCAAGAATCCCGGGATCGGCGTCTCTTCGATGCGCAGTTGCTTGCCAGCCTCAATCTCAGCCACGGTGATGCGTCCTGTCTTTCTTCTTGTACCGGCTATGTGCTTACTGGCCCTGGGCGGCGTATTTGGCCTCGACGGCCGCCTTCTGTGGCCGCCACCAGCCCTCGTTGGCGCGGTACCACTCGATGGTGGCCGCAAGCCCTGTCTCGAAATTGTTGTACTTCGGCTGCCAGCCCAGCTCGGTGCGCAGCTTCGTGGAGTCGATCGCGTAGCGCATGTCGTGGCCGGGGCGGTCGTTCACGTGATCGTAGGCGTCTGCCGGCTGCCCCATCTCGGAGAGAATCAGCTCGATCACGGTCTTGTTGTCTTTCTCACCGTTGGCGCCGATCAGGTAGGTCTCGCCGATCTCGCCGGCTTCGAGAATGCGCAGCACCGCAGAGTTGTGGTCGTCCACATGAATCCAATCGCGCACATTGAGCCCTTGGCCGTACAGCTTGGGGCGGATGCCGTCGATCACATTGGTGACCTGGCGCGGAATGAACTTCTCCACATGCTGGCGGGGACCGTAGTTGTTGGAGCAGTTGCTGATCGTCGCACGTACGCCGAAGCTGCGTGCCCAAGCTCGCACCAGATGATCAGAACCCGCCTTGGACGACGAGTACGGGCTCGACGGCTTGTAAGGCGTCGTCTCGTGGAACTTGTCGGGATCGTCGAGCTCGAGATCGCCGTAGACCTCGTCGGTCGAGATGTGGTGGTAGCGCTTGTCGTGCGCGCGGACGGCTTCGAGTAGCGAGAAGGTGCCGTAGAGATTGGTGGTGATGAACGGCTCGGGATTGTTCAAAGAGTTGTCATTATGGGATTCGGCTGCGAAATGCACCACCGTGTCAACCTTGCTGACCAGATCATCAACAAGCTCCCGGTCACAGATGTCGCCCTTGACGAATTCGTACCGGTTCTCGGGCAGCCCCTCCAGGGAGGCCAGATTGCCCGCGTAGGTGAGCTTATCCAGCACCACCACTTGATCGTCGGTGTGGGCCATCACGTGGTGGACGAAGTTCGACCCAATGAAACCGGCGCCACCGGTCACCAAGAGTTTGCTCATGGGATCACGGTATCAACTACGCCTGTGCTGTTGCTCGCTTAGGTGTCGGCTCAAGATCTTCCGCGGCGGAGCCCTCGGCCTCAGTCGGCCTCCCTACATAAAGAAGCGCCGCTGCAAACATGGCAAATCCAAGCGTGCCGAGTACCCACAGTGTCATGGGCTGCACCGGCGCTTCCCACCATTCAACGGCCACATTCAAATTGAAGCCATCAACATCGATGCCAGTTATATACCGTCGGATGTTTCGTTGTAGGGCGAAGCACTGAGCGATGACCAAGAACGTCCACACCAGCCACCGTGTCGCCACGGGGAAGTGAATCGAACGCTCAGAATGATTTTCATCCACGAAAAGCACCATGCAAAAGACCAAGATGAGGGGCAGCAGATAACGGGGTTGTACCTGGTTGCCAACTGTCGTATTACTTAGCTGTAGCGTCCAGAGCGCGAGAGCCGATGCCGCGCCAAAAAGCATCATTAGGATCAACCCTTTACGCCAGGAAATCCGCTGCGTGCCAACGAAGAGGATACCCCCAACCACCATAAGCATCGCAACGGCCGTGATGCTTGGCAGGCTGGTATCCAGCCAACCCAGCCCCCATTGATACCCGAACATTCCACCAAAGAGCAGCGGCAAGTCCCGAATATTACGAATCAGCAAAGAAAACCCCGTGAGCGATCCTCCGTCAATCCATGGTTGAGTTAGACCACTAGCCGATTGACCTGCTGACATAAACCCGATTAGCCCAATTAGACTCGCCAAGACGACGCCGAAGATGGCGATTCGTGGTGCCCCTCGACGATACTGAAGTATCAGATATCCTGCCGTCACCACCACTACGAAAGCACCGGCATCTCCCCGGCTTACAGCGGCAATCGTCGCCCCCAAAAGCAGCAACAAAACTGCTCCAATTCGCTTCCATCGAGCAGAATGCGGAGCGATTAATGCGTGAGTACTGCCCCAAGCTACGGCAACGCCGATAATCGCCCAGGCGCTTGGATTGACCGACGCCACTAAAAAGATCCCGAGCGGCACAAGCCCGACAATCATGCCACCGATCACTGGTAGCCGCGCCGATTTTCCACTCACAGCAGCAGTTGCAGCGAACAGCAGCCCAGCGAGTATCACATTGAACACCCGCATTGAATACACACTTTGGTGTGTATCAGGGCCGACGAACCAATGCATGAAGTCGTAGTAGCCGCCCGGGTATCCGCCATTATCTACCCGCGTCGTTTGAACTTCACGCTCAACATCGCGCTGGCATCCCCCAGACTCGTCTGGGTGCTGCGCATAACATGCACGTGGACCAATCGAATTGGGGATATGAATTATGGCGTTTCCTGAATCATCGTATCCTGCAAGGCACCCGGATGTCTCAAGAGGCGTAGGACACCAGATACTCGCCATGTGATAATCGTCATCGGGACCTGATCCCACAGGTGATGACCAGGCCCAAGCCCAGCCTGTCAGCAAAAACCCCGCGAGCGGGACCATCCAGCCGAGGATACGCAGCGTTACCCCCAACGTGCTTCGGCGCCGAGCCTTCGAACTGGGACCCATCCGATATCGCCTTCCAACCGCTTCAGATTCCACACGAATCCGCTACGAAGACTACCGGTCGGGCCCGAGACACCCTACTCAGAGTAGGGAGACTTGCCCAAGGATGCCTCATAGTCGGAGGAGCACCGTGTATCTCGCCAGGTTTGGCATTTAACAATGCTCTGGCTTTCCTGCACTACCATCGGACACGACCTCAATGGCGAAGCAATGAGCTAGGAGAAGACGGATGAGCGTTCTTGTTGTGGGTGGCGCGGGCTACATCGGCTCCCATGTGGTTCGGTTGCTACGCGAATCGGGCACCGACGTTGTGGTCGTGGACGACCTGTCCAACGGCGTGCCTGCCCGGATCGGTGATACCACGCTCGAACAGATCGACATCTCCGCCAATGCTGCGCCCGAGGCTCTCGCCGGTGTTATCCGCCGCGAGAAGGTTGACGCGGTCATTCACTTCGCCGCGAAGAAGCAGGTCGGCGAATCGGTCGAGCGTCCGCTCTTCTATTACCAGCAGAATATCGGCGGCCTGGTGAATGTGCTGGAGGCGATGCGCCGCGAGAACGTGACAAAGATGATCTTCTCGTCGTCTGCTTCGGTCTATGGCGCGCCTGAGGATGCAGTGGTCACCGAGGATTCGCCGACCGAACCCATCAACCCATATGGACGCTCCAAGCTGATCGGTGAGTGGATTCTCGCGGACTGCGAGCGGGCTTGGGGGCTCAACTGGGTGGCACTGCGTTACTTCAACGTCGCCGGTGCCGGCTGGCCCGAACTTGGAGATTCGGTGATCATGAATCTGATCCCGATGGTGCTCGACAAGCTCGCCGACGGTGCGGCGCCCCGTGTCTTCGGCGACGACTATCCCACCCCCGACGGCACCTGCATTCGCGATTATGTGCACGTGAAAGACCTTGCCGAGGCCCATATCGCCGCGCTGCACGGTCTTGACGGCCAACTCACCCATCACGTGTTCAATGTGGGCACCGGCCGGGGTTCATCGGTCACCGAGGTCATCGAATCGATCGGACGCGTCTCCGGGCTGGACACTTCGCCTCTGGTCGAGGGACGCCGCGCCGGGGACCCACCGAAGCTGATCGCCTCCGCCGACCGAATCCGCGAGGATCTGGGCTTTGTCGCGAAGGCCGACCTCGACGAGATCGTTGCGTCCGCCTGGGAAGCCTGGCAGGCAGGGCCCCGGCGCATCGAGGCGTAACGCGATCACCACCGTGCAGACCTGTGCGTGACCGAGTTACTCGGCCAGGCGCGAGGACATCCGGTGGTCGCCAGCTTCAATGACCGATACCACTATGGATACAGCCAACGGCAAGCCTGTAACATGCGCCAGGTGGAGCGTTTATGCATATTCACCCCGACGTACAATCGGGCGCACACACTTGAGGCGCTGTTCGAAAGCCTCAAGCGACAGAACTCACGGCAGTTCTACTGGCTGATCGTCGACGACGGCTCCACGGACGACACCGAAGCACTCGTGCGACGCTTTATGACGGACGCTCCCTTCCGCATCGAGTACTCCAAACAGCCCAACGGCGGCAAACAACGCGCCTACAACCGTGGCGTCGAGTTGTGCACCAGCGAACTCTTTCTATGCGTCGATTCGGACGATCTGCTCGCTCCTCGAGCAGTTGACACTGTCTTGGACAGCTGGGTGTCGTATCAGGACGATCCGACTGTCGCTGGCCTGATCGGAATGTGCGGGAGCGACGCCGAAACACCGCTCAGTAACGGCATGCCTCCAGGGATCACCCGCACAACCTATTGGGATCTCTACTACAAACATGGTCACAAGGGCGATACGGCTCCGCTGCACCGCACGGAGATCCTCAAGCGTTATCCATTCTGGGTGGCCGACGGCGAGAAGTTCATGGCGGAGCCCTACGTCTATCACCAGATCGATCAGCACTATTCGCTTGGTGTTATCGATCGGGTTCTCATCGTGCGCGAGTATCTGGCCGATGGCTATACCGCCAATGTCCGTGCCATCACGAAGAAGAACCCGATCGGCTACATGACGCTTAAACGCATGTATGTGGAATACTCCGACACCTTCTGGTTGAAGTTCTACAACTCGATCCTCTACCTCGTCGGCTGCCAACTCAGCGGTACCCGCCGTGGCGTGCGCAACGCTCCCAATCGCATCATTGCGGCGTTGGCCTACATACCCTCAGTCATCCTACGCAGAACGGTTTATCGCTAAGCCAGGAGGCACAGATGGAAGCGATTGAACTTCCCGAGATGAAAACGCTCGAGTTGGGCATCTTGATTGATGTGGCAGACTTCTGCACCCGTCATGGCTTGCGGTATTACCTTGCCTATGGGACGCTGCTCGGCGCAATACGTCACCACGGCTTCATACCGTGGGACGACGACATCGATATCACCATGCCCCGGGAGGATTATGAGAAACTCTACGGCCTATTCAATGACGAGCATGCCGGATCGAATCTGAAGCTCATTTCGTATCGGGATAAGTCATCGATCTATCCATTCTTCAAGATCGTTGACAGCAGAACCTACGTCGACGAGCAATATGTGGATCCTCGATATCGATCAGGTGTGTGGATCGACATCTTTCCCGTTGACGGTCTACCAGCAGACGACGAGCCGTTCCGGGCCAATGCCCGGACTAAACGCGTCTATGACTTTGTCGTAGCAAATCCTCGCGTTGCGAGCAGCCCCCTCCGAAAGGCCATCAAGAGCGTCCTAACGCCACTTGCACGACGTAGGGATATCTATGCGGAGGCAAAGAGACTCGACCGACTGGCGGCCGCGACGCCGATCACTGACAGTAATGATGTTGCTACGGTGATCTGGTCATACGGCCCGGCTGAACGGATGCCGCACTCCTTTCTGGAATCCACGACCGTGGAGTTTGAAGGGCACAGCTTCCTGGCACCACGCAGCTATGACGCCTTTTTGACATCCATCTTTGGGGACTACATGACTCCACCGCCCGAAGATCAGCGGCTCCCACACTTTTGTAAGTCTTATTGGAAAGATGGCACTTTGCATGACTGACGAGTCGGCAAGCGGCGAGGAGGGCACCGGCCCGGCTGAGTCGCGAGCTCCGCGTCCATTGTCGATCCGGGCGAACATGCTCTGGAACTCGATCGGCTCACTCACCTACTTGGGGTTCCAGTGGCTCATCACGATATTAGTCGTGAGGCTGTCGGGCGGATATGCCGCAGCCGGCATGTTATCGCTGGCAATGACGGTCTATAACATCTTTGGCCCGCTCGCTATCTATCGGATGTACACCTATCAAGTCTCCGATGTGAGGCGTGAGAACACGGTCGGCGAGTACTTTGCGTTTCGGATGGTCACTTCGGGATTGGCCCTGACCGGGTGCATTGTCTACGCCGCGATCAGCTGTCCTCCCCAAACACTTTTCGCTATCTGTCTTTACGCTGTTTTCAAGATCTGTTCGCTGCTCATCGATGTCTTACACGGCTTTGACCAGGTGAACGGTCGCATGGACTACATCGGCAAATCGCTGATGTTCCAGGGCATCTCCACCTTCGTGGCATTCATCGGCATCTTCGGCCTCAGCAGAAGCCTCGAAGCAGCGCTGGCGGGTATGGCCATCGTCACCGTTGCTGTCGGATTGCTTTACGACCTGCCACGATCGCGACAATTCGGGCCAATCAAGATCGGCATCAGCTGGGTGAAGGTCATCCATCTGCTCAAGTACTGCTTCCCGATCGTCATAGCAGCAGTTGCATGCGCCGCAGCCCCTTCAATTCCGCGCCAGTTTCTCTCGTTCGTGGAAGGTGACAGTGCGCTTGGTATCTACGCTTCGGTGGCCGCTCCGGTTGCCATCATTCAGATGGGTGCCAGCTATGTCTACAACCCTCTGTTGAGTGTATTCTCAACGCATTTTGCCGAACACCGCAGGAAAGAACTCACTCGCCTCTTTGGCAAAGTCCTGCTGGCCATCATCGGCATCGGTCTCATCAGCGCGGTCGTTCTCGAACTGCTCGGCCCTTGGCTGCTCAGCCTGATGTTCGGAGACAGCATCCGGCCATACACGTACCTGCTGCTTCCGATCATCGCTACTACGGTGGTCTCCGCCTACGTCTGGTTTTTTAGCGATCTGCTCGTGGTGCTCCGTTCGTTCACCGGAAGCTTCATCGGCAACGTGCTGGCAGTCGTCATCGCGGTTCCGACCACCTACTTCTTCGTCAACAGGTGGGACATGAACGGTGTGAGTTTCACTGGAATAGCGTCATACGGCATCGGCGCGATTGTGATGGCGGCCTTCATCCTCCGTGCCTTCAAGAAGGGGCCAGCAGTTGCCGAGCCCCTTCCCACCGAACCAGAACCTAACGAATGAGTTCGGCGGCGATCGCTTCGAACTGGGCCGCCCTGTTTCGCCACGACCACTTCTCCAGCTTGCGCCACGGGTAAGGCTCACCGGGGTCGTCCAGAACCGCCTCGACCGCCTGCCGCAAGCTCGTTTGGTCGCGCCGGTCGGTGATCGTCACCGGAGCACCGTCGTCAGCGAGCACTTGCGCGCCCGGCACCGGATAGGTCACCACCTGGCCGCCGGCGGCGAGGGCCTCGAGCAGCGTTGTCTGGAAGCCTTCGGACAGCACGGTCGGATTCACCAAAGTCGCACCCCGCAATTGGACGCCCACCTCTGCCGGCGAAACCCGGCCATGAACGGTAACACCATCCGGCGCGGCCCGCCGAGCTGCTTCTTCGTCGGGACCGTTCCCGAGCAGGCTCCCGGTGACGTCGAACCCCTTAGCCCGCAGCTGAGTCACCGTCTCCATGAATGCTTCCCAGCCCTTGCCCGGCACCAGCCGACCCACGAAGACCAGATGTTTGGGATTTCGGGCCGGTGTTTCCGGCGCCTGAGCCGGCAGGTCGATGGCGTTGTAGAAGACCTCTGCCTCGGCTCCGGACAGCCGTTTCACGAACGCCACCGCGTTCTCCGACACCCCGATCACGTGGCTGGCGCGGCGCAGAGCGCGGCGTCCGAAAGTGAGGTCAACGATCCTGGACGCAACAGCGATGATCGGTGAATTGGACGCAACGTAACCTGAGCCGTGCTCAGTGACGACCACCGGGATGCCGCAGGCCCGGGCGGCATCGACACCCAACCAGGTCATGGGGAAAAAGCGCGTGTGCACCGACACCAGATCAAAGCCGCCATCACGCAGCATCTGCCGAAGCCGCCGTGCCGTGCCGAGCGGCGGAAATGCCAGCACATCGGCTATCCGAAAGCGCTCGCGCAGTCGGATGACATGCATGTCTTCCTCGTCTGATTCGCCCGGTGAGTCGCTGAGCGCGACCACCGTGACGTCGTGGCCACGACCGCGCAGGGCGCAGGCAAGCGCATGAACATGCATTTCAAGGCCGCCGACGTGAGGCGGATAGTTGTTGACCAAGAAGGCGATGCGCATGGCTCAGTACTCACCAAGATCGATGAAGTAGGGGGCGTGGTTCTTGCGTTTCTCCACCGGCGGTAACTCCATATAATCGCCGAAACCGTTGGTGAGGACCTTGTCATAGTCACGCGGGATCTTGATCGTGAGGTTCTCGAAAGGCGCATCGACCGCCGGAAACATGTCCTCGGCCGTTACCGCCCAAGCCATCGGGGTGAGGTCGGAAAAGTCGGCCATCAATTCGGTGGTGTCGTTCTCGTATCGCCGAGCCACCTTGTCCCAGTGCTTCTGCACCCAGGCGCCGTCCATATGCAGGACGCGCATTGCCCAATGGGCAGCAGAAGTGATTGCCAAGACGAGGGAACGCTTCCAGCCGGTCAATGCCACATTCGGTTTTCCCGTTGCACTCAGATACATGAGGCGGCCCCAGAACCAGGCCTGCCGGCATTGCCGGCGCCGCAGCTTCGGGTCATCGGCAACGTTGTCGAGAGGGAAGAGATCGACACTCACCGGCTTGCGGTAGGAGTGATCCTTGATGTCTTCGTGCACGAGCTGCGTGCCCTTGAGAGTCAGAAACGAGAAGACCGCAGTGAAGTCGCGATGATTCCTGGTGTTATGAATCTCGAAATTGTCGCCCAAGACCGCGGGCGCCTCGGCCAGAAAACGCTCGTAATCCGAGCGCATCATCGCCACATCGACATCGTCGTCCCACGGAATGAAACCTTGGTGCCGCACAGCGCCGATCGCGGTGCCACCGTAGGCGACGTAGGGAATATCGAGCAACCGGCAAACCCTGTCGAACTCGGCCAAAACGATGACCGTGACTCGTTGAACCTCGCGTAGCAACTCGGGGCTCTCGTACTCCTTGAACGCCATCGCTCAACCTCTCCAGTTGGCCCAACACTCGTATATGTGTGTGCTCGCAACCAGTGATAAAGATAACAGGGCCGATCTGTTCAGCGATCACGCTCGAATAGCTGCCCCGGGGGCGAAGACGCTTTCGTCACCTGTTTGGGCATCGAATACTACGCGACAGGCAGGCCCAGGTAGGCAACTGTCGCGTTGGGCGTCCGAACATGACCGAACCGCCGGGTGCTTCAACACGGCCCCTTCACAACAGCCACTAGAGTTCTCGACAGCTATCCTGCTATGAGGTGGTGCATACGCCAGACCGATCGAGAGGTGAAGATGCCGCGCACATTGCTCATCATGCCGGCGTGGAATGAGGAAGAGGCGATCGGTACGACTGTTGCGGAAGCCCGCTTGGTGCTTCCCGATATCGACGTCTTGGTGGTGGACGACGGGTCTACCGATAACACGGTTGCCGTTGCGCAGGCCGCTGGGGCCAGCGTGCTCAGTCTTCCTTATAACCTCGGAGTCGGCGGGGCCATGCGCGCCGGTTTCACCTATGCCAAACGATTCGACTACGACCAAGCCATTCAGTTGGACGCAGATGGCCAGCATGATCCGCGCAACGTCCCCAAAGTGCTGGCGGGTCTCGAACACGCCAATATCTCGATCGGAGCACGATTCGCCGGAAGCGGCGACTACGAGGTTCACGGGCCCAGGCGCTGGGCGATGATGATGCTCGCCGGAATCGTGTCGCGGCTGGCTCGCACCAAGCTGACCGATATCACCAGCGGATTCCGGGCTGCTGATCGGGAAGCCATCGAACAGTACGTCAGGTACTACCCCGTCGAGTACCTCGGAGACACGGTGGATTCTCTGGTCGTTGCTCTCCGCTCAGGGCTCAGCGCGGCCCAGGTGCCGGTAGCGATGCGGCCACGGCAAGCCGGCGCGCCATCAAACAATCCCTACAAGGCCGCCGTCTATCTGGGCCGTTCGATGTTCTCGTTGCTGGTGGCGCTCACCAGGCGTCCGGTCAAACGTGGCGACCGGGTGGACGAAAAGAAGGACGCAGCATGAGAGGCACCATCTTTTTTCTGATCACTGCCGTACTGACGCTGATTTTGCTCTTCAACCTTGTCAGGTCACGTCGGCTACGCGAGAAGTACGTAGCGCTGTGGATGCTGGTGGGCCTCGTCATCATCGTGCTGGCGCTTTTCCCGGGACTGTTGAGTTCACTCGCACACCTCGTCGGCGTGCAAGTGCCATCGAACCTGCTGTTCGCACTCGCCATCCTTCTGTTGCTCGCCGTCTGTTTGCAGCTCTCCTTGGAGGTTTCGAAGACAGAGGCAAAGTCTCGAACTCTTGCCGAGCACGTCGCCATTTTGGATCTACAGATGCGCAGGTTGGACGATCGGGTGAAAACACACAAACCGGAGGACGATCAGCCCGGGCAATCGCCCTCTGATACCGATCATGGTTCGGCCGACCGGACATAGGCCAAGACACATGCCCCTTCCACTCGCCGCACCCCATTTCCGGCCCCGTGCAGGCATCAAAGGAAGTACGCCGGTTCATTCGTGATCGACAGTAGGGATGCGCACATATGACCAAAGCATGCGCTGACGTAACCGCCATCATTCCGTTCTTCAACTCGTCTGGGACGCTGCAACGCGCTCTTGATTCGGTCACGCAGCAGACTTCTCGGGTGCGAGAGATCATCGTCGTTGACGACGCCTCATCACCGGAGGAATCGCGCCTGGCCGCAGCTATCGTGGCCGAGACACCCCACGCGCGACTGATCGTCCTGCCTTCAAACGGGGGCGCCGGTGAAGCGCGCAATATTGGCTGGGACGCTGCCCAGGGGCGCTGGGTCGCCTTTCTCGACGCGGATGACGTCTGGCACTCCCGCAAGATCGAGACCCAACTACGCGCGGCAGAGCGAACCGGCCCCGACACCGTGCTCGTCGCTGCCGGCTGGGGGCAAGTCGGCGACCAGGCAGCTCTGGATTCACTCCCGGTCGTTGATGATGCGCCCACTCGCAGGCTATCGAAACGACGTTTCCTCCTGATCAACCCGATCGGGACGTCAACCGCTATGGTCCGCCAAGACATACCGGTCAGGTTTCCCGCCGGGCGGCGATACTCGGAGGATCATGAAACCTGGCTCTTGATCTTGGCGCTCGGCCGCCCGATGATCCGCATCGATTCGCAGCTGGTCGGAACCTTCAAGAACCCCTACGGGGAGTCAGGGCTGTCGTCGGCCATCTGGCGCATGATTGCCGGTGAATATCAGGCGTTTCGGGGCGCCCATAAGGCCGGTGCGCTCCGCCTGGATGAGATGATCTTCGGCATGGCCGTTCTCACCGCGCGGGTATGCGTCCGCCTGATAGAGATGGGATCACGCAGACTCCGCACCCGAATCCAAGGCCGGGCTGGACACCGCAAATAGGGCCAGCAAGAGTCCTCCGTGAGACTCCCGCTCGCGTCCCTTCAGCCCTGTTAGCCGACTCGTCTAGGGCGAAAGTACTGGCTACCGGCGCGATCTCCCGAGCTCTTCACGAAGGACCCGCTCGAACTCGGGAAGGTCGTTCTGAACAGTCTCCGCGATCATCTGAATATCGAGGATCGCGTAACCATGAGCAAGGTAGTTACGCGTGCCCCAGATCTTGCGCCAGTCGCTGAGAAACAGCCGTTCTCCCAGGAGCGGCTCGCCATGGTGTAACGCGTCGATGGCTGCGGCCAAACGCATGCTCACAGCATCAGCGACGATCTGATCTGCCAGGTCACCACGAGAAAGATGCTCTCGCAAGATGCCGAGATGCGTCAGCGCCTCTTCAATTAACTGCTCGTCACTTCGTTTACTCATATCGGAACCGCATCCGCCAAGACGCCCGATCGCAAATGCTCATAGAGGCCGGAGTCGGGCACGACATCGACGGCAACGCCCAAGAGATCCGAGAGCTCTTGCCCCATCGCGGCGAGAGCGAACAGCCCCATACCGGCGGGGCGTGTAAATAGAAAGTCAATGTCACTATCGTCGTCAGCATCGCCCCGCGCAACGGAACCGAAAAGCCTGGGGTCCGTTGCTCCATAAGAGCGAAAAACGGCATCAAGATCTGCTCGATTGCGCTGAATCAATGTGCGCAACTCAGAAGATCTCCGAGTCGGTGTGAGCGTCGTCATAGATCCAGAATACGAGGCCCTGCCCCGCTTGGCGTCGCAACATCACCTCGTTGAAGCCTTTGATGCCCATCGGGTGCTTGCTCGCCTTCGCGATGCATCAGATCGTGCAGATGGCCAAGAACGCCATCAGCGCCGTCGCATCATTAGTCCGAAACATCTCGTCGAGGGCGAGATTGAACTCTCTCCGCCGACGAAACGGTACGGGAACCAGGGTTGGCTAGTGGAATACCGCGCTTGAGCGTCCTTCGACTGGCCGGACCTCTCGACCGCCTCCGAAAGCTGTTCCATAAATGGAACAGCATCACGTACTTGTATCAAATATGGGACACCGGCTGGCGGCCTTCGCGAGGGCTAAGTGGCACGATCTGCAGACCAGGCAGTTCGCTCACTCGTCGGATGCATTGGCCTCGGGGGCCGGCCTTCCGACACCAGCGCCGACCGGGGCGTCCGCAGCGACAGACTCGCCACCGCGGGACTTGCGTCCGAACCGAAGCTCATTCCAATCGGAGGTGGCGGCCAGGACCGTCCCGACCAGGACCACGACGCAGCAGATGATCGTCACCGGGCCAGGAACGGTACCCATCAGCAGCAGACCGAAGACCACGGCCCACGCCGAGTACGAGACGTTGAGCGCCATGCCACGGGCAGCGCCGATGGTGTCGATCGCCTTGTAATAGAAGAGATACGAGATGGTGCCGGCCAGCCCGGCGAGCGCGATCACCGCGGTCGCGGGCGTGAACAGCACCTGCCCGGAGAACTTCAACACGCCGAACAGCGGCGCCACGATCAGCGCGTAGGTCAACGCCGAGGTCGTCTCACGAATCTGTAGTGCGGTCTCGTTGTCGACCGCGTCGTCCCTCATGCCCCAAGCCAAAATGACGGCCTCCGAGCCCCAGCCGATCATGCACATCAGCGCGCCGATAATGCCCAGCCAGGCATTGCCTTCGATGGTCGTAGACGTCCAGCCCATCAGCATCACTCCGGCCAGCGCCGCCAGCAGCGCCACCACCTGGCCCGGCTTCATCCGCTCCTTGAGGAAGACGAATGCCAAGACCGTGCCCACGGCCGGGTAGAACGAGGAGATGATCGCGGTATATCCCGGACCGATGTTGTTGATGGCGATCAGATAGCCTGACATGCCCAACGGGCCACCCAGCACGGCCGCACCCATGACGGCCTTGCCGCTGCGGGTCTTGAGCGCGCTGAGAGTGTGCCGCAGCCGACCGCGCACCCCCATGTAGATCAGCATGACCAGCGCGCAGGCCGCATCGTGCAAGAACGCGCTTGCCATGGACGCTTCGGGAGCGCCGGCGAAGGCACCCATTGCTAGTGCGATACCCAGTACGACCGTGTCGAGGCCCCAGGTCATTCCGCTGATAATGCCGTATTTCATGCCGTTACCTCGATCAGCTCGTCTTCGTTGTTTGCTTCATGCCGGCCGTCTGCGTACCGATCGGCCGACTCGTACCAGTCGAGCACCTGATCGATGTAGTCAACGGCGTACTTGTAGTAGATGAAAAGCCACTCGCCGACGTTGTCACCCTCGGCCTCCTTGGCGAGCGCCCAGATGTACCAACACCATCCGGCGAACACCACGTACGCCCAGAAGTGCCGTCTCTCGGCGAAGCTCGCCGGGCGTCCGAAATAGAAGTCGAGCGCCTCGTCGGCCTGCTCCGTGGACAGTTGGCAGCACACGGTGAAGGTGCCGAAATCGTTCGCGACGTCGGACATGCCCGCGTATTCCCAATCGATGAGGCTGAGTTCATCGTTCTTGTCGACCAGGAAGTTGAGGAAGAAGAAGTCGTTGTGGTTGAGGCAAGTCGGGTAGCCGTCCGCGTCGGCGTAGGTCTTCAGCCTGCTGACCTTGTCTTTGAGCTCGGTGTATCCGGGCACATCGATGGGACCATGCTGCGCCAGGAGCTTCTCGTAGCCGAGGCCCTCCTGATAGAAGTCGAATTCGCGGTCGAGTGTGGCACCGCAATCATGGACCTTGCGGCACACCTGCATGGCACGCTTCACCTGCGCAGAATCGTATGGGTCGAGATTGCGGACACCCGGGATGAACTTCGAGATCTTCCAGCCCTTAGCGGGATCCTCGAAGATGAAGGTGTCGTCGATGCCGAGATCGCGGGCGAGGCGCAATGCCGCCTCTTCGGCCTCCCGGTCGATCATCTGCTCGGTGCCCACGCCCGGATGGCGGTAGACGTATTCTTCGTCGCCGACCGCGAAATGGCAGGACAGATTGGTGAGCCCCTGCTTCAGCGGGTAAAAGTCGTGAATTTCTGATTTCTTGCAGTCGAGCACCGAAACGATGTTGTCGAAGATGTCGGAGTCGACGTTCTCGATGAAAGCCGGATCGAAGCCGCTCAGCTCGTCCAAGGAATCGAATTCGTTGATGAAGCCTGTCTCATATGGACGCAGCACCATCTTCAACTGCTTGATGTGGTCGGCATAAATGCCCTCCCACAACTTGTCGGCCGTCTCCGGAAGGTCATAGACCTCTTCGAGAATCTGCACGAACTTCTCGGAGAAGGCGCGATTGAAGTAGACGTGCCCCAGCATGACCCAGGCATCGCTGCCTCCCACGGTCACGTCGGTGATGCGATTGCCGGTGCCGGTGGTCAGGCACCACTCGTCGGTCGGTCCCTCGACATACTGGGACGCGTAGTAGGCCTGGTAGACGTAGCGCTCAAACGGATTATCGATGAAATAATCATCGGACGAACAAATGAAGGTGTTGCGCAGCCGGTCTTTGACCAGCCACAGCGTCGAATTGTTATTGCGCGTCGCGTAATAGGGATTCACCACGATATCGACGCCATATTTGGCTCTCAGATAGAAGAAATATTCCTTCATGTATCCGACGACCATGGTGATGTCAGAAACGCCGACTTCGAGCAACTGGCGGATCTGACGTTCGACCAACACTTCGTCGCGAACCTTGAGCATGCCCTTCGGCTTCTCATAGGAGATCGGGGCAAATCTGGACGACAGGCCCGCCGCCATGATGATCGCGTTATCGACCTTATACGGCTCGAGCGCGGCAATGCCGGCCTCGGTGATCCGACGATCTTGGACGAAGCCCCGCCGCTCACAGCTTGCTACGGCGGCGTTCACGCTGCCCAGGGAGACATCTCGCCGTTCACTGATCTGTCGCTGGGTCAACGCTTCGCCGCTGATCGCCAGGGCAAAGAGCACCTCGAACTCGTACTTTGTCAGCGTCACAGGTGTCCTCCGTGCAGTCTCGACCTGCTGATATCCACAACAGATTCATGACCAGTACACAGCAAAGACGAACGATGTTCAAGTTGTGTTCATTCTGCGTTGTTGTTGAACACGGGACTATGCGACGGCGGCCGGGACGAGTTGCTCGTAGGCGGCCAGCGCCTTCGCGCTAAACGACTGGGCGTAGCGGTACCAGAGGTAGAGGTACTCGTCCACCGGGTTGCCCTTGACTTCCTGATAGATCGCCCAGACGAACCAGTAGTAGCCCGACAAGGCGACATACCCGAGATAATGGGCACGCTCACGGGGCGTCGGTTGGCGCTGGCCTGTTCGAAAGGTGACACAGGGGTTCTCATCGAGGAACCTAGACTGAGCAGTACGGCAGCACGAGGAGCAATGCATGACCGACGAGTATGCGATCGACGCCAGTCAGTTCGCGCGAACCCTGCGCGAGCAGCGCCAACTGAAACTCCCCGGTGGGCTCTATCACCTCACCCAGATTGAGATGGCATTCAACTCGAACCGCATCGAAGGCAGTCGGCTCAGCAAAGACCAGACGAGATTTATCTACGAGACCCGCACGGTGATCGGTGACGCCTTGGTCGACGACGTGCTCGAGACCAGCAACCACTTCCGTGCCTTCGACATCGTGATTGATCATGTTGGTGAGCCGTTGACAAGTGGTTTCGTCAAAGAGCTGCACCGGATACTCAAGACCGGCACCCAAGATGCCACCAAGGACTGGTTCGCAGTGGGTGATTGGAAGAAGCTTCCCAATGAGGTGGGGGGAAACCCGACCACGCCCCCGGAGCAAGTAGATACCGAGATCAGCCGTTTACTTGCTGAAGTACCGAAGCAGATGACTTTCGCCCAGATCTGCGACTTTCACGTGAGGTTCGAGACGATCCACCCGTTCCAGGACGGCAACGGGCGTGTGGGCAGACTGATTCTGTTCGGGCAATGCCTCAGCAACGACATCATGCCGTTTGTCGTCAGCGACGACGAGAAGGCTTTTTACTACCGTGGTTTGCAAGAATACTCACACGAACCTGGGTACCTGCGTGATACGTTTCGGCACTTTCAAGACCAGTACTACACAAGGTTCCACAGCTTCGTCCCAGCCAAGAACACCTGACTCGGTGCCGCGACACAATTGCGTCCGGCTACCTCACGCGGAAGCCGTTGATGCCGCTCGGGGACTGTTCGCTCACCTGGTAGGTGTCGACACTCGCCCAGCCCGGGCCGTCGCGCATCCACTCGATCATCTGCGCGACCTTGTCGTCGTCGCCCTCGATCCAGGCCTCGACAGAACCGTCGTAGAGGTTACGTACCCAACCGTTGACGCCGAGAGAATCGGCATGATCTGCCGCCGACCACCGGAATCCCACGCCCTGGACGCGTCCGGTCACCACTACCTGCACTGCGCGTTCCGCCATAGTTAAGCCTACGGGCACCCCCGAAAGACCACCGCCAATAATTCAAAGCTCAACAATGGCAACCGACAGGCCAACGACCACGGTCATTTACCCGAGGTGGCCTAGAATTGCAAGCCATGAGCACATCGCCGATGCAACTGACCCGCCGCACCGCTCTGCTGGGTGTTGCGGGACTCACCCTGGCCGGTTGCGCGAGAGCCGGATCCGAAGAAGCGGGCTCCGACCAGCCTGCGTCGTCCGCGGGAACGGTAACTGCCGATACCAAGAGCGAGGCGGTCATCACGATCGGCACGGCTCACGGTCTGGACACCATGTGGCCCAATGAACCCCTCGATATCACCGTCGAGAACGGCACGATCTCGTCGGTCAAGGTCGTCGACGAGACAGGCAGCGAGATCCCGGGCACTGTTGACGGCAGCCAGTGGATGCCCGATCGGGGCGCACTGCTGCTGAACTCCACGTATTCGATCGAGGCGATCGCCGTGGACGCCAAAGATCGTCAACAGGCCACTACGGCTTCGGCCACCACGATGAATCCCGACCTGGTCGTCGAAGTCGATTTCCGGTTCGCCGACGGGGTGGCCGTCGGCAACGGCATGCCCATCTGGGTACGGTTCGACATGCCGGTCACCGACGATCAGCGGGCTGCGATCGAGAAGACCGCGTCTGTCACGACGGTGCCCGAACAGGAGGGCTCGTGGGGATGGTCGGACGAGACCACGCTGTGGTGGCGTCCGAAGGAATACTGGCAGGCGGGCTCGACCGCACACGTCGAGGTGAAGGCCGCGGGTCTGCCGGCCGGCGACACCTGGGTTCTCAACGACGCGGCCGCCGACTACATCTATGGCGACCTGCGGGTTACGGTCACCGATATCGACAACCACCAGCTCACCTGCTACCAAAACGGCGAAGCCGTGAACACCATCCCGGTCAGCTGCGGTAAGCCCGGAATGGAAACCATGACCGGCACCAAGCTGGTCATGGACCAGGAGTATTCAGTCCTCATGGACTCCGGGACTTTCGGCGTCCCGGCCGATTCGGCCGAGGGTTACAGCACCCAGGTCTATTGGGCACAACGCATCACCTGGTCGGGCGAGTATTTCCACGCAGCGCCGTGGGCGGATGGCTCGCACGGTGTCGCCAATGTCAGCCATGGCTGCACCGGCATGACCACCGCCAACGCGCAATGGTTGTTCGAGTTCAGCCAGATCGGTGACCCGGCCGAATTCGTCGGCAGCACGTTCGCCACCCAGCCGTACCAAACCTATGGTTGCTGGCTGTACTCCTGGGAAGACTGGCAAGCTCAAAGCGCGCTGTAGGGCCACGGCTGATCGGTCGTGCGCAAGTCCCGAGCGGATTGTGCGGTTCTCCGCACGTTCTCCATTTCGTGATCTACGCCCCTCTCGGCGTCCGGACAAAGTGGTGAGATCGAGCGCGACCGGCGCGATGCGGCTGGCCCCGCGTCCAGGACTCGGCAAGAATGGATGCATGCTCACAGACGGAATCGCCTATCAGGCAGACCCGGCCCGCTACGACGGGTCCATGATCTATCGCCGAACAGGACGCTCCGGACTTCTGCTGCCCGCCATCTCTCTTGGGCTGTGGCAGAACTTCGGCGACCTACATCCGGCCGGTAATCAGAGGGACATCGTGCGAGCCGCCTTCGATGCCGGAATCACCCACTTCGATCTCGCCAACAACTACGGGCCGCCGCCCGGCCAGGCCGAGATCAACTTCGGTGAGCTGCTGCGCACCGACCTGGCTCCCTACCGTGACGAGATCGTGGTGTCGACCAAGGCCGGTTATGACATGTGGCCCGGCCCCTACGGCCAGGGCGGTGGCGGACGCAAGTACGTGCTCTCGTCCCTCGACCAATCACTGCGCCGGATGGGACTCGACTACGTCGACATCTTCTATTCGCACCGCTTCGATCCGGATACCCCGCTGTACGAGACCATCTCGGCTCTCGACCAGGCGGTTCGCTCGGGCAGGGCGCTTTATGTCGGCATTTCGAGTTACTCCGCCGAGCGCACTCGCGAGGCCGCCGAGATCGCCCGGGAGCTCGGCACCCCGCTGCTGATTCACCAGCCCAGCTATTCGATGATCAACCGGTGGATCGAAGAGCCCACCGGCCAGGACGGCTCGCTGATCGAGCAGGCGGACAAGCAGGGTATGGGCATCATCGCGTTCAGTGCGCTCGCTCAGGGCATGCTGACCGACCGCTATCTCAATGGTGTGCCCGACGATTCGCGGGCGGCCCGTGGTGGATCGCTGCCTATCGAATACCTGGACGAGAAGCACATCTCGCAGTTGCGTGCCCTCAACGACATCGCCGCCAAGCGTGGCCAGTCGCTGGCTCAGTTGGCCATCGCCTGGGTGCTGCGCGACGAGCGGGTCACCTCGGCGCTGATCGGCGCGTCCAGTGTCAAGCAGCTGCAGACCTCGCTGGGTGCGCTGCAGAATCTCTCGTTCAGCGCCGACGAACTGACCGAGATCGACAAGTACGCGACCGACGCAGACATCAACAAATGGGCGAAGTCGTCCAACGCCTGATTTTTGCCGGCAAACAACATGTAGGGGTGCGGACGCTGCAATGCGTCCGCACCCCCACGTGTGGTTCGCAAGCAATAGATCCGGTGGCTCTTTGCACCACTTTATTGCCATAACGTGGTGCAATGACGGTTCATCAGCCTCGTTTTCGCCGCGAACGTGCACAGTAGTCCAAGCCCTGATTTCTGCCCACGAACAATTTTCGTGGGGTACGCAGTTCGCAAGGATGGGTGTCAGCCGAGGAAGGCGAGCAGCTCTCTGGCGACCACGTCCGGGTGGGAGGCGAGCAGGCCGTGGGGGCCATCGGGGATCGGCTTCACGGTGACATCGTCCAGGTATTGGGGCATCCGGGCTCCGCTAGCCGCAAACGGGACGATCTGGTCACCCTGGCCGTGGATCACCAGCGCGGGCACCGTGAATTTCGCCAGATCCTGCCTGAAATCGGTGAGCCACAGCGGGATGCAACAGGCCAGCGCGTTCACATTGCCCTGCTGGGCGATCATGATCGAGTGATCGATCTCGGCGGCAGGAACCATCAGCCTGGTCTGGTCGCCGTCGGCGGGCACCGAGTAGAAGTTCGTCAGGAATCCCTTGAGGAACCCGACCGGATCGGCGAGTAGGCCGGACTGCATCTCAGCGGCGGCGTCCGGTGTGAAGGCACCATCGGGATTGTCGGGCAGCGTCGCATCGTTGCAGGGCGTGATCGCACCGATGAAGCAGGCAGCGGTAACGCGCCCGGTGCCGTACTTGCCGATATAGCGGGCCACCTCGCCGCCGCCCATCGAGAAGCCGACCAGCACCGCGTCCGACAGATCGAGTTTGATCAGCAGTTCATCGAGATCGGACGCGAAAGTGTCGTAGTCATAGCCTGATCCCGGCTTGCCGGAGCGTCCGAAACCACGGCGGTCGTAGGCGATGACCCGGTAGCCTGCCTCTTGCAACACCGGGGTGATCTGGTTCCACGAGGCTTCGGAGGCCGGCCAGCCGTGCACGAGGACGATCGGCCTGCCCGGGCCCTTGGAGTCTCGGTAGTACAGCTCGGTGGGATGGGCTTTCGTTGTTGTCAGCATAGGCATGGGATACCTCCTTGGATCCAGCTCCGGTTGTCTCGATTGTTTCACAGCGCCGCCACCACCAGAAGAAGCTCTAGGGTTGAGCATCGTGAGGACGATCAGCACCGCTCAGGCACGCCGCATAGCGCTCGCCGCGCAGGGCTTCGGGCGGCCGCGTCCACAGCGGGAAGTCACGATCCGCGATCTCCAGCGGTTGATCGACACTGTCGCACAATTCCAGATCGACACGATCAATGTGGTGACTCGTGCGCATTTCATGCCCGCGTATTCCAGACTCGGCCCCTACGACACTGCGCTGCTCGACCGCTGTTCCCAACAGGCGCCCCGGCGGCTGTTCGAGTATTGGGGTCATGCCGCGAGCCTGATCGACGTCCGCCTGCAACCCGATCTGAGGTTCCGGATGGCCCGGGCGTCCGGCGAAGCATGGGGACGGATGCGCACCGTCGCCACCGAGCAGCCCGAACTGGTGGGGCAGATCCGTCAGGAGGTGGCGCTGCGCGGCCCTGTCACCGCACGCCAGATCGAGTACGACGAGGT
This sequence comes from Propionimicrobium sp. PCR01-08-3, assembly GCF_030286045.1. NCBI lineage: Bacteria > Bacillati > Actinomycetota > Actinomycetes > Propionibacteriales > Propionibacteriaceae > Propionimicrobium > Propionimicrobium sp. PCR01-08-3. The sequence continues at coordinate 3,035,195 of NZ_CP127390.1, read as the reverse complement.
GCGGGCCCGCGATCATTGGGGTTGGAACTGGTCGACGGTCAAGACCGTGCTCGAATGGCTGTTCTGGTGCGGCGAGGTGACCTCGGCCTACCGCAACCCCCAGTTCGAGCGGGTGTTCGATCTGCCAAGCCATGTCCTTCCGCGACCGATCATCCAGACACCGACACCGGACGATGACCAGGCGATCCGCACCCTGGTCGCCCGATCCATCCGTGCGTTGGGTGTGGGGAGCCTCGGTTGCATCGCAGACTATTTCCGGCTCACCAACGCGGAAACCTCCCGGGCCCTGGTGGGGCTCGCCGACGACGGTCTGGTCGAGAAGGTGCAGGTCGAGTGCTGGGCCAAACCGGCTTGGTTGTGGAGTGCTGCCCGAATACCGCGGCGTATCGAGGCGCGGGCGCTGCTGGCGCCCTTCGACTCGATGGTCTTCGAACGCCGCCGGCTGCGCAGCCTGTTCGGCTTCGACTATTCGATCGAGATCTATGTGCCCGAGCCCAAGCGGCGCTATGGCTACTACGTTTACCCGTTTCTGCTGGACGACCGGTTCTGCGCCCGAGTCGACCTGAAAGCCGACCGGGCCACCGGCGTGCTGCGCGTCCGATCGGCCTGGGCCGAGCCGGATGCCGATGCGCCCAGGGTGGCCCGGGAACTAGCCGCCGAGTTGCACACCATGGCCGGCTGGCTAGGGCTTTCCGAGGTGGCGGTGGAGCCGCGCGGTGACCTGGCCGCCGCTCTCGCCCAGGTGTGCTGAATCGGTCCCGCCGATCAGGACACGCCTTGAATCAAAAACGTCGTAGCCGGGCGCTACCCTCATTGCATGTGGCCACCAAAGAAGACCGGACCCCGATTGCTCATCGGTTTGATGGCCTGTGCCGTCGTGCTTTCAGGATGCGTCGGCGGCAAGCCGTCGCCAGGCGGTGAGGACGCCGCCGATCAGCTGGCGGCCGCGTTGAGCGAGGGATCGATCGATGATCTACCGCTGGCCGGAGATCAGCAGCGGGCCCTCCTCGACTACGAACAGACAACCGGCGCGTTGGATGGCCTGCTTCCCACCGTTGAGGTGGCGTCGGTTGACTATGGTGATTCGGGCGATCAGGCAAGCGTCCAACTGAATCAGAGCTATCAGTTCGGCGAACAGCAATGGTCGTTCACCTCCACCGCCCAGATGAGCTACAACGAAGATCAATGGCAGGTCGAGTGGACGCCGAGCATCGTTCACCCCGAACTCGGCGACAACACCCGGCTCTACGACGAGCGGACGACCCCCAAGCGCGGCTCGATCATCGGCGCAGATGGTCTGGCGATCGTCGAAGATCGTCCGGTGTACAAGGTGGGCATCGACAAGACTCAGGCCGAAGAATCCGAGATCGACTCGTCGGCCCGCGCATTGGCCAAGCTGGTGGAGATCGACGAAGACCCCTACGCCGAGCAGGTCGCCGCGTCCGGGCCACAGGCATTCGTGCCGGCCGTCACCCTGCGGGAGGGTCAAGTGCCTCCCGAGATCGAGGCCATTCCTGGCGCCGTTGCCATTCCCGGTACCCTGCCGCTGGCGCCGTCGAGCACCTTCGCCCGCGGTATTCTCGGCACGGTCGGCGAAGCCACCGCCGAAGACATCGAGAACAGCGACGGCACGATCGCCGCGGGAGATCTGGTCGGCCAATCCGGACTGCAGCAGATCCACGACGCCGAGCTTCGCGGTGAACAGGGCCATGCGATCAGCATCATCGCTCGAAGCGAGGACCAGTTGGAGGAGATCGGCCCGGCGCCTTCGGCAAACGCGGACTCTGCGGCTAGCGGCAGCGCCGAACAGTCGGATTCGACGAGTCCCTCCAGCGACGCATCCCCGGACGCATCCGATACGGCCTCCCCCGACACACCCGGTTCGTCGTCATCGGGCAGCCCATCCGAGACGAGTTCTACTACCCCGTCCGAAACCTCGGGATCCGAGACTGCCGACACCGACCCAACGTCATCGGCGCCGGCCGAAAAGCTGCTCTTCTCGGTCGCACCGACCGACGGCACCTCACTGCAGCTGACGATGGACGCCGATCTGCAACGCACGGCCGAGTCGGTTCTCTCCGGCTACAGCGACAACCTGGTGCTGCTCGCGGTGCTCGACAAATCGAGTGGTGCGGTGCTCGCGGCGGCCGAATCCCCGGCCGCAGAGGGGCAGTCCTTTTCGACCACCGGAGGATATCCGCCAGGTTCTACTATGAAGATCGCCACCTCGTTGGCGTTGATCCGGCAGGGCTATACCGCGGATTCGGCGGTGAGTTGTACGCCGACCGCCACCGTGAATGGCCGCGAGTTCAACAACTGGCCCGGATACCCCGCTGCATTTACCGGGGATATCCCGCTGCGCGACGCCGTGGCCCAGTCATGCAATGCCGCCTTCATCAACGCTGCCGCCCAGATATCGGATGAGCAGTTCGCCGGTGCCGCGGCAAGCCTCGGCATGGGGGCCGACTACGACTCCGGCTTCGGCGCCTTCTACGGTTCGGTCCCGGCGACCGGCGACCCGGTCGAACACGCCGCCGGAATGATCGGGCAGGGCCAGGTGCTGATGTCGCCGATGGCTCTGGCTTCGGAGGCGGCGTCGGTGGCCAACGGGCACACCACGATCGCGTATCTGATTCAAGACGAACAGCCCACCTCGTCGGCCCAGGAACTGACCGCCGACGAGGCAGCCCAGCTGAGTGACCTGATGCAAGCGGTCGTCGCCCGCGGCACCGGCACCCAGATGCAAGGCGTGCTCGACGCAGCGAAGACCGGCACCGCCGAGTTCGGCGAAGGCTCCGAACACAGCTGGATCGTCGGCTGGAACGACCGGTACGCGATTGCAGCCATGTCGTATAACGGAGATGGCGCCGACAAACAGGCCGTCATCGATTTCATGAACGGCTAGCAACGCGTGGGACACTCGTAGCACTGTTAAACCCGAATTCGCCGGTGGGCCGTCAGGACACGCACCCGACAGGTGTACTTCACTCACGCGCACAAAATGCGAAGATACTCATGAAGTTCGGTGAGTTCGACGGTTGTGGAACTTGAGGAAAAGCCGGTGAATCTGGATAGAACCCGAGTTCATCCGGGCGTGAAGCATCACTGAATCGGAGCAGGAATGACTTTTACGTGGCCCGACACTCTGATCGAGATCGGCACGATCGCGCTTCTCGCGATCGTGCTGCGCGGTCTGCTGAAGCGGCTGATCAGGCGCTGGGTGAAGTCGGTACGTGCCCGCGCCGACAGCGAACACGAAAAACTCACCAGCCGGGCGGCCGATGTGCTGGCGAAGGCCGGCAGCATGAACTCGGAGCGGCAGCAGCATCGCGCCCGCACGCTCGGCACGATGCTCGGCTCTCTGGTGGACGCGATCATCGGTCTGGTCGCCATCTTCATGATCTTGGAGGCACTCGGACTCAACATCATGCCGGCGCTCGCCTCGGCCGGCATCGGCGGTGTAGCGCTCGGTTTCGGAGCCCAAAGCCTGGTCAAAGACATCATTTCGGGTGTCTTCCTGATGCTGGAGGACCAGCTGGGCGTCGGTGACTACATCGATGTCGACGACGTGCACGGCACCGTGCTCTCGCTGGCGCTGCGCGTCACCAAGGTGCAGGGCGACAACGGCGAGATCTGGTACGTGCGCAACGGCGAGATCGTGACACTGGGCAACCGGACGCAGGGCTGGTCGTCCGGAACCGTGGAGATTCCGGTCAGCCCCAACGAGGATCCGCAAACGATCCTCGGCCTGCTCACCACCGTCGCCGAGGAACTCGACACGGACGAGACCTGGCACGAGCAGATGATCGAGGCACCCAATGTTCTCGGACTCACCAAGTTCGAGAACGGGCAGGCCATCTATGCTGTGGTCGTCAAATGCCCGGGCAACAAACAATGGGCGCTCGAACGCGAGGTGAGGGCCCGCGCCATCGCTGCCCTGCGCAAGGCGGGCGTCCACGTCAGTTGGCCGACGAACCTCACCTCATAGAAACCGGAGCCCATGACCGCCAGCCCGCGTCCCACCGGCAAAACCAACGCGTCCGTCTCACCAGAGTTGGCGATCGGCGCCGCACTGGGCTCGGTCATCTGCGTCGAAACCGGCGCGGCCCTCGGCAAGGGACTGTTCGAGCAGATACCGTCACTCAGCGTCTCGTGGCTTCGCTTCACCTTCGCCACCGTTGTGCTACTTGTGCTGCAACTGGTGACCGCGTCCGTTCGGCGGGCTCGCCATCGCCCTGTGCAGTCCAAGACCCCCATCAACCGCACCACGATGCTCGCCCTCGCCGGCTATGCCGTCGCGCTGGTGTGCATGAACACCTCGTTCTATCTGGCCATTCAGACGATTCCGCTGGGCATCGCCGTCACCATCGAGTATCTCGGCCCGCTCACCGTCGCGATTCTGGGCTCCCGAGGACGCCTCGACCTGCTCTGGGCGGTGTTGGCGGGGTTCGGTGTGCTGCTGCTCGGCTTCCGACCGGCCGGCCTGCATCTTCAAGGGGTCGTTCTCGCGCTCGTCGCGGCCTGCTGCTGGGGCAGCTACATCAAACTCGGCGCCAGAGCCCGGCAGTACTGGCGTGGCTCCGACCTGGTCACCGCTGCCTGCGCTCTGGGCACCGTCGCCTTGGCCGCTCCCGGTATTCACGGCGGCGGCAGCGCGCTGTGGACGCCCGGTGTGCTCGCGATCGGGCTGTGCGTCGGCGTGTTCAGCTCGGTGCTGCCCTACCGCCTCGACATCGTCGCACTGGGACGCATCGCCCCGAACGTGTTCAGCATCCTGCAGTCTCTCGCCCCTGCGGCCGCGGCTATCGCCGGCTGGCTGCTGCTCGGCGAGATCCTTGGCATCACCGATTGGATCGCGCTGGCCTCGGTCGCGATCGCTTCGGCCGGCGCCACCATCACCTCCACGGCCCGCGAACACCGGCTGCCGGCGTCCAGTCAGCATCCCGGGGCGTAACCAGTTCGTGTGGATCTCCGGGGCACCAACGTAGAATCAGTTCTACTGAAATGGGGGTTTGATGATGGCGAGCACACAGCAACTCAATATCACCCTGCCGGGCGACCTCGCTGATGCCGTCAAGCAACGTGTGGCGTCTGGGGAGTACGCAAACGAAAGCGAAGTCTTGCAGGAGGGGCTTCAAGAATTGTTGGATCGCGATGCTGCGGTCGAACAGTGGTTGCGCACCGAGGTCGTCGCATCGGTCCAAGAGATGCGGGCCGATCCGTCAAGGTGGATCAGCTCAGAGGATATGCGCGCCCACCTTCTAACTTTGCGAGCAAAGTACGACTCCGAGCATTTGACATGAGATACCGGGTCGTCTACTCACGTCAAGCACAACAACATCTGGATGACATTTTCGTCTGGATTGCCGATCAGAGCCGCTCGTCGGAAGTAGCAGAGCATTTCGTGTTAGCGATTTCCGGGTTCTGTGACGGTCTCACGGATTTTCCTTACCGCGGGAACGCCCGAGATGATCTGCTGCCCGGGCTGCGGACAATTGGCTTCCGACGGCGCGTCATCATTGCATTCATAGTCACAGAAACCACTGTCGAGATCTTCGGTGTCTACTACGGCGGACGAGACTACGAAACCCTCATCCAGCAATTCACTGGCCCAAATACTTGACAATTAGCGTCATCGATACCAGGACCCGGAGAGCGTAGCTTCCGATGCCCCGTCCCGTGCTCGCCCGGCTGCCAAGGGCTAAACTGAGCCAAATGTCGAATGTCAGCCATGCCCAGCAGACCGCTTTGGCGTCCCTTCTTTCGGCCGGCCCCGTGATCGGTGAACTCGGCCGGCTGTTCGCCGAAGCGGGTCAGCAGCTGTACCTGGTGGGCGGATCGGTGCGCGATGCGCTGCTCGGTGTGCCGGGCCACGACCTCGACTTCACCACCTCCGCACGACCTGACGAGACCCAGCGCATTCTCAACTTGTTCACCGACACCGTGTGGGATGTCGGCCGTGACTTCGGCACCATCAGTGCGCAGAAGACCCACGACGGCCATGACTGGCTGATCGAGATCACCACCTTCCGCACCGATTCGTATCGCAGCACCTCCCGCAAGCCCGATGTCATCTTCGGCAAGACGGTCGAGGACGACCTGATGCGCCGCGACTTCACGGTGAACGCGATGGCGCTCGATGTGAGCTCCGGCAATCTCGCCGACTGGCGTTTCGTCGACCCGTACCATGGCATGGACGACCTCGAGGCCCGCACCTTGCGCACCCCGGCAGCCCCCGAGATCAGCTTCGGCGACGACCCGCTGCGCATGATGCGCGCCGCCCGCTTCAGTTCACAGTTGTGCTTCGAGGTAGCTCCGGTCACCAGGCAGGCGATGACCGAGATGGCCGAACGCATCCGCATCATCAGCGCCGAACGGGTCCGCGACGAGCTGAGCAAGCTGCTGCTCACCGACACTCCGCGGCCCGGTCTCGACCTGCTGGTCGCCACCGGGCTCGCCGATATCGTGCTGCCCGAGCTTCCGGCAATGCGGCTGGAACGCGACGAACACATGCGCCACAAGGATGTTTACGAGCACTCGCTGACCGTCCTCGACCAGGCGATCGCCTTGGAGAAGTCCCGCGACTATGTGGACGGCCACCCGAACCCCGACCACCGGCCCGACCTGATCGTCCGGCTGGCGGCGTTGCTGCACGACATCGGCAAGCCCGCGACCCGTGGGCTGGAGGGCAGCAAGGTCACCTTCCACCACCACGACGTCGTGGGCGCCAAGATGGCCCGCAAACGCCTCAAGGCGCTGCGCTACTCCAAGGAGATCATCAACGCGGTCGGCGACCTGATCGCCTTGCATCTGCGCTTCCACGGCTACTCCGAAGGATCGTCGGGCGGGGCGTCCAGCGGTTGGACGGACGCTGCGGTCCGCCGCTATGTGCGCGACGCCGGAGACCAGCTGGAGCGGCTGCACATCTTGACCCGGTCGGATTGCACGACCCGCAATGTGCGCAAGGCCGAGCGGCTGCGGCGCGCCTACGACGAACTCGAGTTCCGCATCGACGAACTCGCCGAAGCCGAACAGATGGACGCGATGCGTCCCGATCTCGACGGCAACCAGATCATGCAGATTCTGGGCATCAAGCCCGGACGCGAGGTCGGCGAGGCCTATCAATTCCTGCTCGGCAGGCGCATCGAGGAGGGTCCACTCGACCCGGAGCGCGCCGAGGCCGAGCTCAAGCAGTGGTGGAAGAACCGACATGAGTAATGATCCCAGCCAGCCGGACGATCAACAGCCCGGCGAAGACGATTCCGTCATCCGGGTGCCGGGCACCGACCGGGTCTTCACCCGCGGCAAGATGCTCGTCGTGCTGCTGTCCATCCTCGCGATGAGCATGATGGCGATCAGCGCCATCAACGTGGCGCTGCCCAGCATCGAATCGAGCCTGGGCGCCTCCAATGCCGATGTGCAGTGGATGCTGTCGGGGTACGCGCTGGCCTTCGGCATGGTGCTGGTGGCCGCCGGACGCACCGGCGATGTGCTGGGACGAAGTTCCGTCTTCCTTTCCGGAGTCGCGGTCTTCACCCTCGCCTCGCTGGTCTGCGCGCTGATCAGCGACCCGTTCTGGCTCAACGCGATGCGCGTCGTGCAGGGCATCGGCGCGGGATTGTCGACCCCGCAGGTCAACGGCATGATCGTGCAGTACTTCCACGGCCACAAACGGGCCTGGGCGTTCTCGCTGTTCGGCCTGGTGGTCTCGGCTTCGGTCGCCGTCGCCCCACTGCTGACCGGGCTGCTGATCGATGCGCTCGGCCCCGGCACCGGCTGGCGGGCGTCCTTCCTCTGGAATGTGCCGATCGGCATCCTGACGATCATTCTCGGCTTCCGCTGGCTACCGTTCGGCCCCGAACGCGAACGCCGGATCGCCAAACAGCAGGGCGGCTTCGTCCGCAGCCGGTTGGATCTCGACCCGGTCGGCATGATCGTGCTGTCACTGACCGTGCTGGCGGTGATGCTGCCGTTCATGTTGCACCGTCCGGCCGGCTTCCTGCTGCTGATCGCGGCACCTGTTCTGGGTTGGGCGTGGATCAGGTGGGAGCGCAGCTATGAGGTCGCCGGGCATCAGCCCATGGTGAATCTGAGGCTGTTCGGCATCCGTTCGTTCACCCACGCCACCGCCATCTCCTTCCTGCAGTTCCTCGGCGCCACCTCGACCTTCGTCATCATCGCGATGCACCTGCAATCAGGCCTGGGGGCTGCCGCCCTGCTCGCGGGCAGTGTGGGCCTGCCCAACGCGGCCGCGTCCGCCATCTCGTCATTGTGGGCGGGACGCCACGTCATCGAGAAGGGCCGGGCCATCGTGATCGGCGCCTTCTGCTGCTCGGTCACCGGTCTGCTCGCCACCATCGTGATGGCCCAGTTCATCGACGGGCCCGACCCCGAGCTGCATTTCATGTGGCTGTCGATACCGCTGGTGCTGTACGGCATCGGCGTGGGCGCCATCAACACCTGCAACCAGGCACTCAGCCAGGAAGACATTCCGGCCAACATCGGCGGTACGGCCGGAGCGGTCAAGCAGGTCGGTGAACGCGTCGGCACGGCTGTCGGCAACGCCATGATCACCGCGGTCTTCTTCTGGGTGCAACCCTTGAGCGGCTGGACGGCAGGATTCACAGCGGCTCTCGGAGTCATCATTGTGCTCCAGATCATTGCGCTTGTCAGCGCCATCTTCGACCGGCGGGTGCTCGGCGACGGCCGGCACTTTCACGGCACCGCCTAAAAGCCCCAGAACCGATGCCACCTGGTCGCCGACCCCGAGCCGGCAAGGCAACACCGTTGCGATCCTGGTGGCAAGAACGACCCGGATGATCGTCTTCTGGATCGATGGGCCATCTCGACGAACATGGCCGGCCGCAGCTTGTCTGAGCGTCGCGCATCAGGTCCTGGCCTAGGATAAGCGGGTGGCAGTGAACCCGAAGCGTCGAAGAGGTGCCTTGCGACCTCTCAGGCTCTGGGGTCTCGTGCTCGGCCTGCTCGTTTTTCTGACCGGCCTCCCCGTCGTTGCCGCCCACGCCGACACCGACGACGATCTGCTGGTCGAGCTGACCTCGGTCACCCCCACCGTCTTGGACGCGAGCAGCGAACTGGTCATCACCGGACGGGTCACCAACCGCTCCGGGCAGCAGGTCTCGGACCTGGCGGCACACCTGTGGCGTGATGCCACACCGATCACCACCATTGACGCGCTGAACGCCGCCCAGACCGGCCCGCAGGATAGCGGTGAGGCGATGCAGTCTTCGCAGGCCGTGCAGGTGCTCGGCGACGACGGTTCTCTTCAGCCGGGTGCCAGCGCCGACTTCACCGTGCGGGCCGATCTGAGCCCGGACGCCGCCGAGCAGCTGTGGCTCAGCCAGCCCGGTGCCTGCTATCAGATCGGGGTGCAGATCTTCAGCGCCCAGCAGGCGGTCGGCGGCGCCAGCACTCTCGCCCCCTTCCCCGGGGACGACCAGTCCGAGGTGGGCACGGTGGCCCTGTTGAGCGCCACACCGACCCTGCTGCCACTCGACTCCCAGACCGCCGAGGTGCCGGTTTTCGCCGATGACTCGTTGTCGGACGAACTCTCCGGCCGGCTCGACCGGTTACTCACCCTCGCCGAGCAGGACGATGTCTGGGTGGTCATCGACCCGCTGCTCTACGACGAGGTGACCGCACTCGCCGAGCCGCACAGCATCCGCGAAGAAGACGGCACCGTCTCCGAGCCGGACTCCGCCGGCAGCGCCACCGCCCAGGCCTGGCTCGACCGCGTGGACGCGTTGATCTCCAGCGGACGCCTCACCCGCACCCTGTACGGATCGCTCGATGCCGGTTCCGTTGTCACCGCCGGCCGGTCAGATCTGATCGGACGCGCTGCCGGGTTGCCGGCCGGACACGCCCTCGCCGGGCTGCCGCTGGCCGTGGTTCCCTACGGCGGCAGGCTCGATGAGGCGACCGCCGCATCTCTTGGCCAGGTGTCGGCCGACTATGTCTTCGCTGCCGATCTGGGCGCGGGCCGGGTGCGATATCAAACCTCCGGGCTCGATGTGCTCAGTATCGATGCCGCATCGGCGCCGGGCATGCAGTCGGACCCGGTCGCAAGCCTCGGTGCCTCGCTCGCCCGCCAGTTGATCGGAAGCCATCAGGGCATGCCGGCGATCGAGATCGTGAGCACCGACGAGCAGGTGAATCTGGCCCTGAGCGACCAGTCGTGGCTGAGCAGGCGTCCGATCACCGAACTGGCGGCCGCTTCGGGCACGCCGGGAGATCCCAGCTGGCCCACCGATGAGCAGCCCGTGGACGCCGCGCTCGTGGATGCGATCGACCAGTCCGCGCCCGGCCTGGACTCGTGGACAGAGTTGACCACCGATCCTAACGAGACGCCCACCGCAAGCCCGCAACCCGACAGTGTCGACGCGGCCACCGCCGTGTTGGCCGGCACCTGGTCGCAGTCGTGGGGACGCGACACCGATGCCCAGGTGGCGTGGCTGAACGCGGCAGGGCAGGCGGCCATCGAATTGGTCGGGCCGGACGCCGTCGAGGTGCGGGCCAGCGACTGGGTGACGACCTCGTCCGAAGACAATTTGCTGCCGGTGACCGTGGTCAACAAGACCGACGCCAAACTCACCGTGCGGGTCCATTTCGACTCCGACAACCCGCTACGCATCAGGGTCGACGATTCCGAACTGGTGACCGTCGATCCGGGTGAGTCGGCCACGGTGCGGGTGAGCCCGATCGCGCAGGGCAACGGCACGGTCGCGATGCGCGCCCAGGTGGTGACCTCGGGCGGTCATCCGGTGGGCATGCCCGTCTCATTCAGCGCCACCAGTACCGAGGCCGGCCGGGTGGCGTGGATCATAATTGTGGCGTCGGGCGTCGTGCTGCTCGGCGCAACGGCATATCGGGTGCGTTCGATGATGCGGCGCAAAGGGCGGGAGGATGAAGGCTGATGACAGTTGATGCGGCCCGGATCTGCCGACCGGCCAGGCCAACAAGGGCGCTTCTCGGCACTCGAGATCCGAGCTTTGGTATCCACGACAGGATTCATGGAAATGTCTGAGTATTCCTCGACCGATCCCACCGGACGCAGCGCGCGTCCCGAGGCAGCCCCCGGGCTGATACTGGGCGGACGCTACCGGCTGGAGGCTCTGCTCGCGCACAGCGGCGGAATCATGAGCTGGCGGGCCACCGACCACGTGCTGTCGCGTCCGGTGCTGATGCACTTGCTGTCTCCCGACGACGACCGGATGGGATGGGTGCTCAACGCGGCCAGACGCGCCTCGACCATCACGGACGCCCGGTATCTGCGGGTGCTTGATGCGCTGGAGGCCAGCGGGCAGGAACCGTGGTCGTTCGTGGTCAGTGAATACGCCGTCGGAGACTCGCTTCAGGCGTTGCTCCAGCACGGCCCGCTGAGTGACGACCAGGCGAGCTATGTCGCAGGCCAGATGGCCGGCGCGCTCGCCCCGTTGCATGCCCGCGGAATGTTCCATCTGCGCATCAACCCGGCCTCGGTGATCATCACGGTCAGCGGCCAGATCAAGATCGTCGGATTCCTGATCAACGCCGCGCTGCGTCCCAAGCCAGGTGAGGATCGGCTCGCCTGGACCGATCAGGAGGCCATCGACTGCTACGACCTCGGACGGGTGCTGTATGCGCTGACCACCGCCACCTGGCCGATTCCTCCCGACGAGCCGCAGGGCAGCCACTGGGGGCTGGCGAGCGCGCCACTGCGTCTCAATCCCACCGATGAGCATGGCGCAGAGCAGCTGTGGGCGAGCCCCCACGAGGTCAATCCGGCGATCTCGCCGAGCCTTTCCACCGTGACCCTGGCAGCGTTGCGCCCCAGACTTGGGCTGGTCGGGCAGGGATTGCACACGGCCCACGACATCGAAGATTCGCTGGAGGGGCTGTGCGATCTGGTGGACGCCGAGGAGTCGCTGGAGAACCTGATGCGCGAGGTGCACCATCTCGGCACCCCGTCGGCCACCCCGGTGCAGACCGAGCGTGTGCTCGGTGCCTCGGCCGACGACGCCGCCACCCAGCAGATGAGCGCGGTCGATGCCGGTTTCGATGACCCGTCGGAGCGGCCGACACAAGTGGTGCCACAGTCTCAGCCGTGGCAGCCCGCGCCGGAAGACGACTGGGCGCCCACCATGGAGCAGCCGGCAGTGGACGACGATTTCGCCGATGACTCCACCACCACTCATTCCGCCGATGACTACTATGGACGCCCACAGTCGACCGGCTCGTCCGGTTATTCGGGGGCGTCCGGTTATCCCGGAGGCGACGACTATTCGGATCAGCCGGGATACCTGGCCGAAGCTGCCTCTGCGGGCCGGCCGGGCCCTTCGGCGCAGCAGGGACGCTCGCAACATCAGGCTCCGGTCGCGGCGCCACCCAGGGTGAGGTCACGCAAGGCCTCGTCGTCCGCCTTCGGCAGACGGTGGATCGTGTTCTTGGTGGTCTTCATCTTGTTGGCCCTGGTGGTGCTGCAGATTCGTGGTTGCGCAGGCAATGGCGGGGGTGAATCGGGGGACGGCACGTCCGAGACCGCTGCTGCGGGGCCGGTGGCGATCGCGTCGGCCTTCGACTTCGATCCGACGGCCGATGGCGGCGACAACAACGAGAACTCCGATCAGGCATCGCTGGCCGCCGACGGAGATCCGGACACGGCCTGGCACACCCTCACCTACCTGAACAATCCGGCCTTCGGCGGCCTGAAGCCGGGCGCGGGCATTGTCTACGACCTCGGTGAGGCCCAGACGGTGCAAAGCGTGCGGGTGCTGCTCGATAACGAGCCGGCCGCGGTGCAACTCATGGTGCCGATCGAGAACGACGCGTCGGCGGCGAGCCCGCCGATGAACACGGTCAGCGAGTGGCAGGTGATCGCCGCCGTCGGCGATGGCGGTGCGGAGACCACCCTGACTCCCGAGGAGGAGGTCAGCACGCGCTGGGTCATGGTCTATTTCACCTCGCTGCCCGGCATCGGCGGAAACCAGTACCGCTCGGGCGTCGCCGAGACTTATATCAATCAGTGATGGCGACGTGGAATAGCGGTGCCGAGCACGGTGTTGGGGTCGATGTAGTTGGGAACGAATGTTGTGACAGACGGCTCCCGGCCCAGGTTTTGCACCGATCGCTTGTCGGATAGGCTCCTAGAGCCGCCTGCGAGTCGAAGCAGCTGTATAGAACTGGGCAGGCCGTGTTTGTTTGAGATGAGGATGATTTGATGACCACCAACCCCTTCGCAGGCGGCGGGCTGACGTCCGGCATTCAGCTGGATGGTGTGCGTCCGGCCTCACTGGCCGCGCCGGTCGAAGTAGCAGCCGACGCTCCGGTTCGCGACATCATCATCGTCGGCAGCGGGCCCGCCGGATACACCGCCGCCATCTACGCCGCCCGCGACGGCATGCACCCCGTGGTGTTGGAGGGATCGATCGACGCGGGTGGAGCGCTGATGACCACCACCGAGGTCGAGAACTTCCCCGGTTTTCCCGAGGGCATTCAAGGTCCGGACCTGATGGCCAATATGCGGGCCCAGGCCGAGCGTTTCGGCGCCGAGCTGATCACCGACGATGCGACCTCGCTCGAACTCACCGCTGACATCAAGAAGGTCACCGACACCGACGGCAACGTCTATCTGGGACGCGCCGTGATCTTGGCGATGGGTTCCGCCTACCGCAGGCTCAACATCTCTGGCGAAGATCTTTACTCCGGCAAGGGCATCAGCTGGTGCGCGACCTGTGACGGGTTCTTCTACAAGGGCAAGGACATCGCGGTGGTCGGCGGCGGCGATTCGGCGGCCGAGGAGGCCACCTATCTGACTCGTTTCGCGAACTCGGTGACCTTGATTCATCGCCGCGACCAGCTGCGGGCGTCCAAGATCATGGCCGACCGGGTACTGTCCGATCCGAAGATCACGCCGGCCTGGAACAGCCAGATCGTCAGTTTCGCCGGGTCGCCGACCCTGCAGGAGCTGACGCTGCGGGACACCAAGACCGGTCAGTTGCGCACGCTCCCGGTCGCCGGGCTGTTCGAAGCCATCGGCCATGAGCCGCGCTCGGCCCTGGTTGCCGGCCAGGTCGAGTTGGACGACCAGGGCTATGTGCTGGTCGACGGATCGTCCACCCTGACCAACCTGGCAGGTGTCTTCGCTTGTGGTGATCTGGTGGACCACACCTATCGTCAGGCGATCACCGCGGCGGGAACAGGCTGCCGGGCCGCTTTGGACGCCGAAGAATACCTGGCGTTGCTCAGCGACGCCGCGAAAGAGCCGGCTCTCATCGTCCAAAGCAAGTAGCCGGAGCCCTCTGAGAGGAGGTCAGCAGTGGTACTGGGCCTGTCTCAGTAGTCCCGCATTCTTTCTGAACCTACGAGTCATCCGATATTGAAAGGACGATAATCATGGCGGTAATCGAAGTGACCGATGCCAGCTTCGCGACCGACGTGCTGGGCAGCTCAAAGCCCGTATTGGTCGACTACTGGGCGGACTGGTGTGCCCCCTGCAAGCAGCTCGGCCCGATCATCGACGAACTGTCCAAGACCTACGGCGACCGCATGGTCTTCGCCAAGCTCGACACCAATGCCAACCCCGATGTGCCGATGCAGCAAGGGGTGATGGCTCTGCCGACGCTGCAGTTCTTCAAGAACGGCCAGGTTGTCCAGTCGATCCAGGGCGGCAAGCCTAAGGGCGCGCTGGTGAAAGCCATCGAATCGGTGCTCGAGGGCTGAGCCCGCTCCGCGCAGGAGCGCCGGTCGAGCTGTAATAGGCACCCACGGTCCGGTTCACCGAAGACCTCTTAGAGAAGGTCGTCCGTTCTCCCCTGGGAGGGCGGACGGCCTTCTTTCGTTTCGGCCGGGCTCGCAAGACCGTGCGGGCAGGTAGGAGCGTTCATCATGACAGGCGTCTCTGACATCCGGGTACAAGGCGAGAAAGATATAAAACGATAAATCGACATAACGACATATCGCTATAACGATATGCGTCTGTTTGGCTACGGCTGCCGCTAGCTGATGCTGCGAGAGTTTGAAGAAGTTACTCGTCCGAGGACTCCAGGATGCCCATGATGCGTTCCAAGTCGTCTTCATCGGCGAACTCGATGGTGACCTTCCCCTTGTGCGCGCTCAGACTGATTTCGACGCGGGTGTCCAGCCAGTCAGCGAGACCATTCGCGTGTGCCTGCACTTGCTGGGGAAGTTCCCTCGGGGTTCGCCGGCGAACCGCCCTCGGAGCGCCGTCTTCACGCAGCATCATCGACACCGCCTCTTCGGTCGCGCGGACGGACAGTCCTTCGGCGATCACGCGTTGAGCGAGCTTCTCCTGCGCCAGTGCATCGTCCAACATCAGGAGAGCACGCGCATGGCCGGCAGAAATGACTCCGGCCGCCACCCGCCGCTGTACCGATGTCGGTAAACCCAGTAGCCGGAGCGTGTTCGAGATGTGCGGGCGTGATCGTTTGATCCGGGTCGCGAGCTCCTCTTTCGAGCAACCGAAATCGTCCAGGAGCTGTTGATAGGCGGCGGCCTCTTCGAGCGGATTCAGTTGCGCACGGTGCAGGTTCTCCAACAATGCATCCCGCAACAAGTCGTCATCTTCTGTGACACGGACGATCGCAGGTATCCGCTCTATTCCTGCCAACTGGTGCGCGCGCCAACGGCGTTCACCGACGACAAGCTGGTAGTCATCGTCCGCGATGCGCCTGACGACAACCGGCTGGAGGAGACCGACCTCGGCGACAGAATCCGCGAGTTCATTCAGATCGTCCTCGTCGAAGACCTTTCTCGGTTGTTTTGGATTCGGGCTGATCTCCGCCACCGGAATCTCGGCGAAGTACGAACCGTCCGGCATGGGCGCGGATTGCTCGGGTGTCTCGACGCTCTCATTCGAGGCAGCGGAGCCCGACGGTTCAACGTCCGTGCGCTGAAAGAGCTCGCCGAGGCCACGTCCCAGACCACCGCTAGGCCGAGTGCTCATCGTTCCAGTCCTCTCCGAGCGGCTCCGCTGGGTACGCGCGCTCCTCGTTCCGCGATCTCTGTAGCCGCCTTACGGTACGCCCGCGCTCCGACCGACTGCGGGTCGTAACCGAGGATCGTCTGTCCGTAGCTCGGTGCTTCGCTGAGACGCACCGATCGCGGAATGAGGGTGACGAGCGTCTGGTCGGGGAAGAACTCCCGCACCTGTTCGCCAACCTGGGCCGACAGCTTGGTTCGTGCGTCGAACATCGTCAGCAGCACGGTCCCCAGCTCAAGATCAGGATTGAGCTCGTCCTTCACCATGTTGATGGTTCGCAAGAGATGGCCGACGCCTTCGAGTGCGTAGTACTCGCACTGGATGGGCATGAGGATCTCATTGGCTGCGACGAGCGCGTTGAGGGTGAGCAGCCCGAGCGACGGGGGACAGTCGAAGATGATGTAATCGACATCGCTGTCGGCGAGATATTGCGTTATCGCCTTACTGAGCCGTTGTTCCCTGGCCACCTGGGGCACCAGTTCGATCTCTGCTCCGGCCAGATCGATCGTCGCAGGGACGACATGCAGGTTCTCCGACTCCGGCGATTCCTGCTCGACATCGGCAATCCTTGTGTGCTGGAGCAGCACCTCATAGGTTCCGGACGTTCCCGGCTGGTGATCGATTCCGAGAGCAGTGCTCGCATTACCCTGAGGATCCAGATCCATCATGAGCACCGTGAGGCCGCCGCGTGCGAGCGCGGACGCGATATTTACCGCAGTGGTCGTCTTACCGACGCCCCCTTTTTGATTGACAATGACGATCGTCCGTGTCTGAGCCGGGTGAGGTAATCGCGTTTCACGTGAAACGCTTAAAGCCGATGGGCTGGAGTTCATCGCCCGACTGCCTCCTCTACTCAAAGGTCCGTTTCACGTGAAACGCCACGGACCCTCACCACAAAAGTCTCCTCAAGATTAGCGGCCGCTCGAACTGGCCGCACATCGGCCACCAGACCGCTCTTCTCCAGTTCGGTGGCCGCAGCGGCCACCTCCTCGGCAGCCGACGCACCCTTCAGTGCCAGCAGCTCACCTTCAGGAAGAAACATCTTCTTCGTCCACCCGACGAGTTTCCCCAAGGGTGCAACCGCCCTCGCGGTCACCACATCGAAGGTCCGGACGCAGTCCTCTGCGCGGCCTCGCACGACCTCCATCCGTCCCCCCAGAGCAAGCTCCTCCACAACTTCCGTCAAAAAAACCGAGCGGCGAAGTAGCGGTTCCACCAACACGATGGACAAATCCGGGCGTGCGATCGCGAGCGCAATACCCGGAAGTCCGGCCCCGCTGCCCACGTCAGCAATCGAAGCATTCTCTCGGATCAACGGTGCCACGGCGACGCTATTGAAGATGTGCCGTTCCCATAGCCTCTCGGACTCGCGCGGCCCGATCAGACCTCGCTCGACACCTCGACTTGCCAATATATCGACATATCTATTAATCGTCTTAGTGTCCGTGCCGAAGAGTTCCTCGACGACAGGTTGGTTCACCTATTCGCCCTTACTGATCACCACGTGACGATTCGGTTCCTGGCCTTCGGACGCACTGCTCAGCCCGGCCGCCGCAACGACGTCGTGTACGACCTTGCGCTCGAAAGCGTTCATGGCGGCCAGATGTACCGGCTCGCCGGACTCTTTGGCCTCGACGATTGCCTCGGTGGCCAGACCCTGCAGTTCCGCGCGTCGACGCTCGCGGAACCCTGCCACGTCAAGCATCAACCGGCTGCGCTTGCCGGTTTCGGTCATCACCGCCAACCGGGCCAGGTCCTGCAACGCGCTCAGGACCTCGCCGTCCTTACCCACCAACACTTCGCTGTCGGTGATGATCGAGACATGCGCCCGATCGCCCTCGGTGAAGATGTCGATATCGCCGTCCATGTCCGCGATCTCGAGCAAATCCTCAAGGTAATCCGCGGCGACGTCTCCCTCGGTGTCGAGGGTCTTCTGAAGCTCTCCAGCATCCATCGTTGAATCTCCTGCTCTAAAGAAAACCTGGGTCAACCTCGCTTCGAAGAATCACTGCTGCGTGCCGATTCTTCTGGATCCCGACCCCTACAGAACCACCCCGAGTCCAGGCGGCTACTTCTTCTTCTTGCGTGCCGCACGGCTGCTGTGCTGCACCTGCTGGCGTTGGATGACCTGCTTGCCGTCCACCGATCGGCGCACCG
This sequence comes from Propionimicrobium sp. PCR01-08-3, assembly GCF_030286045.1. Classification (NCBI taxonomy): domain Bacteria; kingdom Bacillati; phylum Actinomycetota; class Actinomycetes; order Propionibacteriales; family Propionibacteriaceae; genus Propionimicrobium; species Propionimicrobium sp. PCR01-08-3. Next base: position 3,017,041 of record NZ_CP127390.1, on the reverse strand, counting down.
TCTGCCGGTTCACCTGCTGACGTGACACAGTGGGCTGCTCGCCGGAGTCCTTGCCTTTCACCTCGCGGGTCGCCACCTGGCCCTTGCCGTTGCCACCCTTGCGTGCCTTGTTCGCGCGGGCGCGTTCGATCTCCTTCGGGTCCTTGCCCTTGGCAACCATTCGCTCCTCCCACTCCACATAGGCGGGGGTATTCGGCGTCGGATAGTTGCGGATGATCACGTACTGCTGGACGAACGTCCACAGGTTCGAGATGATCCAGTACACGAGCACGCCGATCGGGATCTGCGGACCGATGAAGATGTACATCGCCGGCATCATGTACAGCATCATCTTCTGCTGCTGGCCCATCGGCCCTTCGAACGCTGTCGGGGGCATATTGCGCCGCATCATGTGCAACTGCTGGAAGAACAGCAGCCCGGTCATCATGATGATCATGATGAGCGCGAGAATCTGGGTCGCCCCGAATCCGTCGCTCATCGGCAGGAAGGTGCCCGACAGTTGGGCCCCGAACAGCCGTGCGTGCCGCAACGACTCGACCAGGTCAGGATTGTTCACGAAGAACGTGCCCCGGGCTTGTCCTTGCGCGGCCCCGTACAGCACGCGGTACAAGCCCCAGAAGATCGGCAGCTGAATCAGCATCGGGAGACAGCTCGAGGTCGGGCTGACGCCCTCGTCCTTGTAGAGCTTCATCGTCTCTTGTCCGAGCCGTTCCCGGTCGGAGCCGTATTTCTGCTGCAGCGCCTGAATCTTCGGCTGCAACGACTGCATGGCCCGCGACGAGTTCAGCTGCTTCGCGTATAGCGGCATCATCAAGCCGCGCACGATGATCGTCAGGACGACGATCGACAGTGCCCAGGTCACTCCTGAGTCGGTGCCGAACAGCGGAGACCACAGCCGGTGAGCCAGCACGATCAGCCCGGAGACCGCCCAGTACAGCGGCTGCATGATGGCGCTGCCGACCTTGCTGATGTCGTCCCACAGGTTAAGGAACAGGAAAGGGTCGAAGTCCATCAGGACGCCACCTCACAATAATCGGGCGCTTGAGCGCCACCCCGGAAACGCTGGGGTTGCGCGGCCATTTCGGCCTCAAATTCTGAACCGGGCACCGGGTCGAACCCGCCTCGTGCCCAGGGATGACAGCGGCTCAATCGCCTCAGGATCAACCACGATCCCTTGAGCGCGCCGTGCAATTGAAGTGCCTCCAGCCCGTAAGCGGAGCAACTCGGGTAGTACTTGCACACATCTCCGTACAACGGCGAGATCACTGCCCGCCAAAGTTTGACGAAACCGATCAGCAAGTACTTCATCGAAGCCGCCCCAACTTGCCCAGTGCAACGCTCCAGGCAGCTGCCAAATCATCGGCCACCTGCGACGAAGCCGCAGCAGGCAGGGCTCGGACGACAACTCGTGTTCCGGCCGGCGTCGTCGTCAACTGCCGGCGCGCCAAATGACGCAGCTGCCGCTTCACCCGGTTGCGGGTGACGGCGTTGCCGACCTTCTTCGAGACCACAAAACCGACCCTTCGGTCGTCATCACCGACGGCACGCGCATGCACCACCAAAGTCGGGCGTGCAGCGCGCACCCCACCACGGACGGTCGCATCGAACTCGCTCGATGCCCGCATCCGGGCGGCCGCCGGAAGCATCGGTCAGGCTGACAGCTCGGCCCGGCCCTTGCGGCGGCGGGCGGAAATAATGGCGCGGCCGGCGCGGGTGCTCATACGCGCGCGGAAGCCATGGGTGCGTGAACGCCGACGATTGCTCGGCTGGAACGTGCGCTTACTCAAGGGAAGTCTCCGTCATTCGTTTTCGTGCATGCTTCGGGTGAAGCAAGATGTCGGGGCCGTACCTGATAGCGGCGCGCCGGGGTGCACGCACAGTCTGCTCAAGACAACGGCTTAGCAATATTACGTCAGCCCACGATAGAACAGCAAAAGCGGCGCCGCGACACGTTGTGCCCCGCTCGTCCAGTCAACACGCCGTCCACCCTCAAATCTATTTTTGTTCCTGCTTGCGAAGGGGCACGCAAGTAGCTACGGTCTAACGCTTGAGAGGAAGTTTTCCACAGCCTCGCTGGCGGTCGTCCACTTGGGCGAGTATCGCCGTGAGGAGGGAGTCCTTGCCCTCAACCTCGATCTAACGAGGGGAAATACCGCCTGAGCGTGATCAGGCGGGCTGATCACACACGATCGCCCGGTCAGCCCGCGGAGACAGGCCCGCCGGCCTGTGGAAAACTACAGGGGACGACAATAAGAAGCGCGCCGCTGAACGATAACCGGTGTGGCGAACCAAGTGGAAGACGAGTAAGCACCGTGCCGGACGAGCATGAACTGACGCCAGCCGACGACAACCTGGCAAAGGCGTGGCAACATGTGATCGACCAGGCCGACAAGGTCTCCAAACGCTGGCTGAAGACGGCGCACCTTTTGACGATTCACGAGTCCGTCGTGGTCATCGCCGTCCCCTCCGAGTATCACCGCAATCACCTCGAGACTCGTGACCGCAGCAGGATCGAGAACGCCCTCTCCGACTACTTCCGCAGAGAGATGCACATGGCGGTCACGGTGCAGCCCGATCTCGAACTCGACCTTCTGCCGCCCGATCCGCCTGCGGAGACCGAAGTCGAACCGAAGGAACTGACCCGCCGAGACGAGGCGCCGCCGGTCATCTCGTCCGCCCCGGTGACCGATCTATCCGACGGCGACCGGCTGAACCCGAAGTACACCTTCGACAACTTCGTCATCGGCAGCTCGAACAGGTTCGCTCACGCCGCAGCTGCCGCCGTCGCCGAGAACCCGGGCAAGGCTTACAACCCGCTGCTGATCTACGGCGATTCGGGGCTCGGCAAGACCCACCTGCTGCACGCCATCGGGCACTACGTCCGGCAATACTTCACCGACGCCAGGGTGCGCTATGTCAGCACCGAAGAGATGACCAATGACTTCATCAACGCGATTTCTGAGGGACGCAGCGCCACCTTCCGTCGCACCTACCGCGATGTCGACGTGCTGCTGATCGACGACATCCAGTTCTTGGAGAACAAGGTGCAGACCCAGGAAGAGTTCTTCCACACCTTCAATACCCTGCACAACGCTCAAAAGCAGATCGTGATGACCTCCGATCGTCATCCGAAGGCGTTCGAGAACCTCGAGCAACGGCTCCGCAGCCGATTCGAGTGGGGTTTGATCACCGACGTGCAACCGCCCGACCTCGAAACCCGCATCGCGATTCTCAAGAGGAAGGCCGCCTCCGAGCACCTCTCGTTGCCGCCCGAAGTGCTGGAGTTCATCGGCTCCCGCATCCAGACAAACATCCGCGAGCTCGAAGGCGCGCTGATCCGGGTGAGCGCATTCGCGTCCCTCAATGGTCAAGATGTCGACCTCAACCTCGCCGAAGTCGTCCTCAAAGATCTCATCCCCTCTGATCCCGAGACCGAGGTCACCGCGACCATCATCATCGAAGAGACCGCGAGATATTTCGGCATCCTGGTGGACGACCTGACCGGGTCATCACGTACCCAGACCGTCGCAACCGCCAGGCAGATCGCCATGTATCTGTGCCGCGAGCTCACCGAACTCTCCTTGCCGAAGATCGGCCAGGAATTCGGTGGACGCGACCACAGCACGGTGATGCACGGCGTCAAGAAGATCCGTCAGCTCATGAAAGAACGCCGCAGCGTCTACAACCAGGTCACCGAACTGACCAACAACATCAAGCAATCCGGACGCTGACGATCCCACCCCACACCCCTGTGGACGACGCGTCAGTTCGGCGGATGAATCACCGCAAGATGGGGACAATGCGTGGACAGTTGTCCACAGCCGCTGCCGTCATACACAAACGCAACACGATCTGCCGACAAGTATGGAAAGTTATCCACACCCCCGTCCAGCGGAGACGACAAGCAAAAACGAGAGTTATCCACAGTTTCAACAGAGGCTACGACTACTACGAGAGATAACTACATAAACACTCCATCGAAGTCACCGGTGTGGATAGCTCGCCATCTGGCAGCGGGCTGCCTCGCTGCCAGACGCTGCCGTTCGAAGCGGCCCGGCTGCGCGCCGAGCATCTGGTTGCCGACCACGCGACCGGCAACTCTCAACGAAAGGCTGAGTCGACCTGGCTGGCGTGTGACGAGATAGATATGATGCAGACCAGGATTACCCTGAATCTGAAGTAAGGACGTGCACCGTGAAGATTCGCATGGAACGCGATGTCATGGCCGAAGCCGTGGCATGGGCTGCTCGCAGTCTGCCAAGCCGGCCGAGCGTTCCGATTCTGGCGGGTCTGCTGATCAAAGCTGATGCCAGCGGCGTGACCATGAGCAGCTTCGATTACGAAACCAGTGCCGAGGTGCAGGTCGAGGCGCAAGTCATCGATGAAGGCGAGGCGCTGGTCTCCGGCAAGCTGCTCGCCGAAATCGCTCGAAGCCTGCCGAATCGTCCGGTCGATCTGTCCAGCGACAACACCCGCGCCGAGTTGGTGTGTGGCTCGGCACGGTTCACCCTACAACTGCTTCCGGTGTCGGAGTATCCACAGCTTCCCGAGATGCCCGCCGCGGCCGGCGTGGTCGGCTCGGACGAGTTCGCCCAGGCCATCAACCAGGTCGTGGTGGCCGCCGGACGCGACGAACTACTGCCGGTGTTCACCGGAGTCAGGCTCGAAATCAACGACGACACATTGTCGCTGTTGGCCACCGACCGCTACCGGATGGCGCTCAAGGAACTCGCCTGGAATCCGGCCGACAGCTCCGCCGAGGGTGCCGCGCTGGTGCCGGCCCGAGTGCTGAGCGAGGCCGCCCGCTCCATGTCGAGCGGCGAAGACATCACCATCGCGCTGGCCAACGCTGAGGCCGGCGAGGGCCTGATCGGCCTCGAAGGCAAGGGTGCCGGAGGTGTGCGTCAGCTCACCACCCGGCTGCTCGGTGGCGAGTTCCCCAAGGTCCGCCATCTGATGGACATTCAGCCCAGTGTCACCGTGAGCTGCAAGACCGACGAACTCATCGCCTCGGTGAAGCGTGTCTCGTTGGTGGCCGAGCGCAACAGTCCGCTGCGGATGCTGATCGGCGATGAGCAGATCGCCTTGGAGGCCGCATCGGGTGATCAGGCACAGGCCTCCGAAGCCGTTGCCGCGCAGGTGGCCAACGTTGCCGGGGGTGAGTTGGCGATCGACGCGGCCGGATTCAATCCGCACTATCTTTCGGACGCATTGAACGTGCTGGGCACCCCCTACGTGCATTTCTCGTTCACCGCAGCCGGCAAGCCCTGCCTGGTGCGGGGAATGGACGACATCGACGGTGAGCCCAAGGGAGACTACCGGCACGTCATCATGTTGATGCGCCTGCCGAACTGACATCGTGTACGTCGCTCGCCTTGAGCTGCACCAGTTCCGCAACTATTCCGAAGTGGAACTGCGGCTTGACCCCGGGGTGACGATCTTTCAGGGCTCGAACGGCCAGGGCAAAACCAACCTGGTCGAGGCCATCGAGTACCTGTCCAGGCTCGGATCGCACCGGGTCAGCAACGACACCCCCCTGGTCAAGGCCGGCACCGAGCAGGCCGTGATTCGTGCTGAAGTGGTCGCCGGTACCGACGATCCCCGGCGGCTTCTGCTGGAACTGGAGATCAACCCCGGACGCGCCAACAGGGCACGCATCAATCGCGGTGCCCTGCCCCGGACGCGCGACCTTCTCGGCGCCTTGCGCACGGTGGTCTTTTCCCCCGAAGACCTGAGCGTCGTCAAAGGCGACCCGGCTGCCCGCCGCAATTTCCTGGACGACCTGGTGATCAGCCGCTGGCCGCGCATGCTGGGGGTCAAACAGGACTACGAGAAGGTCGTCAAGCAACGCAACTCGCTACTGAAATCGCTTGCCCAAGGCCACGGTGACGCCGACGCCGAGTTCACCTTGGATATCTGGGATCAGCAACTGGTCAGCTACGGCAGTGAGTTGCTGGCCGCCCGGCTCGATACCTTGAGTGAGCTGACCGGCCCCACCTCCCGGGCCTATGCACAGATAGCTCCGCTGAACAACCAGGCCGACGCGTCCTATCGGGCGGGATTCGCCCTGCCCGGCGACCCCGCCGAGCTTCCGGGCGCGTTCGCGGCTGCCCTGGCCGATCGGCGTCGTGAGGAACGCTCCCGCGGGCTCACGCTGGTAGGGCCGCACCGCGACGACCTGTACTTGACGATCGGGGAGCTGCCCGCCAAGGGTTATGCGTCCCATGGTGAATCGTGGTCGCTGGCATTGGCCCTGCGGCTCGGCGCGTTCGAGCTGTTACGATCCGATGGCATTGAGGCGGTGCTGATACTGGACGATGTGTTCGCCGAATTGGACGCCACCCGCCGCGACCGGCTCGCCAAGGCAGCCCGGGACGCCGAGCAGGTGCTGGTCACCGCGGCGGTCGCCAGTGACGTGCCGGGCGAACTTCGTGGCGAGCGGTTCAACATTTCGGCTGGTCAACTCATCGACGTCGGCCCGAGTGATGCGAGTCCCGTGGAAGGCGATGACCGGGCCGGAGATGACCGGGCGGGCGATGAGGCCGTGACATCACATGACGGGAGCGTTGCCGATGGGCCGGAGCCGTCCACCGAAGCCTTCACGGCGGGCGATGAGGAGCGGCCGGATCATGCGTGAGCGTGTGGTTCTGCGCGCCGCTATCGATTCCTGCGCCCGAAATATGAAGACGCGCAGGATATATCGGGCGTGCGTTAGCATTTCGGGCGCGGCTGCGGCTGTGCTATGGGGCACGTGCTCATGACCGACAATGCCCACCGGCCAGACCTCGATCGTCCAGATGATGGCGATTGCCCCCAGGACAAGGACGAATTGGCCGCCGACGAGATCACGGTCTTTCCCGAACCTTTGGAGAATGACGATCATGATCCGCTGGGCATCGAGGTGGCCAGTCACATCGCCCACGACATCGCCGGTATTCTGCCGCCGCCGCGCGGGGTGAGCTCCTCGCGCCGCCGCAGGCGTCGGTTCGGCACCGAACAACGCTCGGGTGCCGGGCCGGACGAACGTGACCCCAAGCCGTTGTCGCAGGCATTGAACCGGCTGGTTTCCGGTCGTGGCTGGCAGACCGAGGTGGGGTTGCGCAGGTTGCTCGAAACCTGGCCCGAAATCGTCGGCCCGGTGAACGCGCAGCACTCCCAGCCCGCGGGATTCGAGAACAAGGTACTGGCGGTGCGGGCGGAGTCGTCCACCTGGGCGACCGTGCTGCGTCAGATGGCACCGCAGATCGTCGCGAAACTGAATACCGAACTCGGCGACGGATCGGTGCAGCGCATCGACGTGCGGGGCCCTGCGGCGCCGAGCTGGTCCCATGGCCGGCGCTCCATCCGCGGTTCCCGTGGACCGCGCGACACCTACGGGTAGTCGATATCGGTGCGCCCAGCTTTCCGGCTCACCAGATGACGAAATGATTGCCGCCTGGCGTGCGGCTTTGATTCTTGCGGCGATGTCCGGCGGTTCTATCGCACCGGCAGACCAGAGTGACGTGCTCCGTCTACACTGATGCCGATGTCCTTCGTCCGCCAATGGTGGGGCCAACTCACCAACTTGACCGGCCAGACCGTGCAGGTCTGGTGGCAGGTGCTGCCCAAGGTGCTGATCGCCTGGGTGGCCGGCTGGCTGGTCTATCGGGTGGCGCTGACCTCGACCGCATCCATTCAGGAGACCCATCCGTGGCTGACCATCGTCATCTTCAGCACCGGACTGGTGACTCAGCTGGCGGCATTGATCGTCGCGATCAGAATCGCCGGCCGCCCGGCAGGGTTGTGGGAGACTCTGCCACCTCAAGTCGCCCGGCTGGGACGCGATGAGCCACTCTTGAAAGTCGTCAGCGTCTCGCTGCTGCCATTCGTCGGGGTGTACGCGGTCTTCAACGGCATCAACGAGGCCACCTATCAACTGTTCATTCAGGGTGCGATCAATTCGGCGACCGTGCTCAATCCGCAATCCGCAACGACTGTGCTCGACCCCACCACGGCCCGGCAGCGGTTGATCATCGGTGCGGTGCTGGTCATCAGCTATATCGTCAAACGGGCTCTCGAAATGCTCGCCGACAAATTCGGACGATCTGTTCTCGGATTGGCGGGTGCGCTCGTCGAGGGATTCTTCTCGGTCGTGCTGATCTTCGGCGGCTCCCGGATGCTCGGGGATCTCGGCGACTGGCTGCGCGACCGGGTGTTCTACGGCTGGCTGATGGACGCGTGGGAAGCGCTCTCGGGCTTCCTGGTCTCGTTACACATCCCGATTCCCCAGGTCATCAGCTGGTCCTGGCAGCTGTGGACCGAACATCTGTGGCCGCTGTTCAGCGACGCCATGCTTGCCCCGTTGCTCTGGTTGGCGGCTGCCGGATTGGTCTTCGGCACCTACACGCTGTCTGCCGCCGAACTGTGGGACAAGGGCCAACAGCGAGGCGTGTCCGGCGCACTGGCGAGGCGCCACGAGCGGCTGGCGCGCCTGCAGGCGCGGGGTCTGTCGGCAAGCCGCGGCAGCCGCGCCGTGGTGCTCGAATTCATCGAGATCTTCGTCGGCGACATCGAGGACCGGTTCATCCCGATCATTCAATCGCTACACCATGTGCTGCGTGTCGGCCTGCCCTTCACCGGTGCCTTTATCCTGCTGTACGCCGTGGTGGGAGCGGTCAAGTCGATCGTCTTCTATGGTCTGCAGTCGATCATCGGCGGCAATGTCTTCCAGTTCTGGCTGGTGATGCAGCCGCCGCTCGACCTGATCAGCGGAGTCATCGGTGAACCGTTGCGGATCAGCCTGCTGGCGGTCGCCATGACCGCGACCCTGAAGGCGAATTACCACCACACGCCAGCCAGGCCGGATGACCTCGGCACAGACGAGAGCGGGGCGTCGGTTCAGCGGGTCGGCGCGGAAGTTGCCGGAGAAAATCGACCCGGATCATCCGTCAAGACCCTTCAGCAGCAGAATTCCGGTCGCCGATGGCAGGCCGCGCCCGCCCCCGTTTCCCCGGGGCTCCCATCGGCGGTTTGGGGAACACCACCCGCGAATCAGTCGGGACCTCAGGCACCGACAGATCACGAGCACTCCACGGTGCAACTTCTGGTGGCTGGCGGCGTCACCTTGGCGTGCGTCCTCGCGGCCGGTTTCGTGACCGAGACCGTGATTCCCGAACAGAACACCGATCTGAGGTATGCGTCCGTCGGTGAACGGCTGCAGCTGGTGCCGGGACAGACCATGCAGGTGACCGGCCTCGACGCGGGCACCTGGCTGCAGATCAACGGCGACATGGAGCCCGCCATGGTGACCGAGGCGCTGTTCGTGAGCGTCCAATTTCAGATGACGAGCGACACCCACGCGATCGCCGGTCTCACCTGCAAGTTGTATACCCCCGGCCCCGATGGCGATCTCCTGCTGGCCGAATCGCCGGTGGAAGACATGTTCAGCACTCCCCAGCCGGGATTCACCACCCACGCCCAGGTTGTTTTCGAGCGGCCCGCCGATCAACTCGTGGGTGCCGAGCTGCACTGCACGCCGAGCGCCTTCTACCTGGCGTACGAGCCCGAAGCCGTCATCGAGGTGGGCATCGACGAGGCCACTCAGGCCGAGCTGGCGTCCAAGAACGGGACGCTTCAGGTGAGCGATCCGGTGACGGAGGTGACCCGATGAGGTGGCACTACTCCTCCCGGACGAGCCGACCTGAGAAGCGCGAACTGCCGTCCCGGGGGCCGGGATTCTGGTGGACGCTGACCGCGATCGTGCTCGCCATCGCCGTCGGATATTGCGCATGGCTCGCCCGCGACCTCTATCGCTCACCCAAAGTGCTGGCACCGGGCGCCGGATACACCGACCCACTGGGCGTCACCTACACGGTGCTCGCCCGCGAGCAGGTCGACGAGCTGCCCGGCGGATGGGATGACACGATGCATCCTGCTTCCGGAGCCGTCTTCTTGAGTTTCACCGTTGCTGTGGACAACTTCGTCTACGTCGAGGGCGACGGTTCGTCCACCCTGTGCAGCTTCGATCTGATGGCTACTTCGGGCGAGGTGTGGACCTCGGTCGATTCCTACGATCCGACCAGGAGCAGCATCTGCAAACTCGAGCCGGACGAGATCACCGCCAGTCAGCAGGTTGTTTCGAGCTTCGAGGTTCCGGTGAACATGCTCGACCAGGTCGTTGGGCTGGTGTCGGACACCGTGCCGCACGAACAGTTTCCGGTCATCTCCGAGCCGGCGCGTTAGATACGCCACCACGCAGCCTTCGGCGGTGCGCACGAGCTATGACCGGGCGCACCGAACATCGTGCGTATGGTTCTATCTCGTGCGCGTGAAGGAACCCCTGCCCCAAGACGGCGATCGTGAAACCGACAAGCGTCAGGGTCAGCGGATCGTCCAACTGATCGGAAACGTCACTCGATAACCATCGGGCGCCGGGTTCCAGGTCTTCGAGGTCTCTGCGTCGTTCTTGACATTGCCCTGCTCGCCGAATTGCAGTTTCGCGATCAGGACGGTCACCTCGTCCTGCCCCATGGTCTCGGGCGGCAAAGTAAACCGCAGCACGCAAGGAATGGCCGGCACACCGGGCGAGAGCACATCTCGGGTGGTATCGAAACTCAAGCCGTCGTCGGTGCCCAGACTGAGCATCGATTCGGTGGAGATCAGGGGATCACCGTCGGTGCGCATGCCCGCATATGCACCGTCCTGGATGGCGTACTGCACCGACCCGGCCGATTGATCCGCCGTCAGCCCGCAGGAGCCGGCCACCTCAATCGAAACGTCATCGCCGAATTGATAGCCGATCGCGTGATCGAGCGCGATCTCGGCAGGCCCCAGGTTCAACGCCTCGCCGGGGCTCTTATCGTCGTAGGTCTGCCGGAGTTCGAATCCACCGACCGCCCAGACGCAAACGATCACCAGTGCCAATACCACCATCGCAGCCAGCAGTCCCTTGCTTGCGGTGGGCAATCGGTGCGGAGCGCCCGCCGGCCTTGATCCTGCGGGAGGTGGAGGATACGAAGGCGCGGCGGGAGGGACAATACCCCCGGCCACCGCGGCGGGAACGACGTTTGCCGAAGATGCGGGCCGGGCACCGGGAGGAGGCGGCGGGAAGTCGACGAAGGCGGCCGGCTCATCGTCCGGCCTCATCGCGCGCCGCGGGCCCTGGCTCATGCCGGATAGTTTAGGACCTTCAGAGGATCGCTACGTGGCGATCTATCGGATTCAACCCTCATATCGGACCTTGCCGAGGGCCTCGGATGGGCTGCAAAGTGCCATAGAAGGCCCGACAGAGGCATTTGTGCGGCAATGAGGCGTCCATCAGCTGGGATCATAAGAGCTCAGATGGTAAGATTTCGTGTTTGGGACGGGTCTTGAAACCAACCCATCGACGGGGCGCCGGAAGGCGAGCCGAAATCGATGAGTTCATTTTAGCCCGGGCCCGCCGGGCTAGGCACGCTTTAGCTGCGCATCGGTGGGTCTCGGCTGATCCTGGGTCACCAGATTCAGGGGTGAGCTTTCGTTCATCGACCAACGCCAGGAGGCGCCGGCGGTGCACCGGGCGTGGTCAAAAGGCCTGTGGGTCGAAACCCACCGCAGATCGTTGACGGTTCCTGGAACTACGAAGGAGCTACTGCCGGTGAGTGATCTGGCGAATAGTCCTGAGCCCGATGATGCCGAGGACGGCACCGAGGTCGTCTTCGACGAAGGTGCAGAGAACATACAGGTCGAGGGCGAGTACGGTGCCTCGGAAATTCAGGTGCTGGAAGGCCTGGAAGCCGTGCGGATGCGTCCGGGCATGTATATCGGGTCGACCGGCGAGCGCGGTCTGCATCACCTCGTTTACGAGATCGTCGACAACTCGGTGGACGAGGCTCTGGCCGGCTACTGCGATCACATCACCATCGAGCTCTTGGACGGCGGCGGCTGCCGGGTCAGCGACAACGGACGAGGCATTCCGGTCGCCATGCACCCCACCGAAGGAGTGTCCAGCCTGACCCTGGTGCTGACCGTGCTGCACGCCGGCGGAAAGTTCGGCAACGGCGGCTACAAGGTGTCGGGCGGCCTGCACGGCGTGGGCAGCTCGGTGGTCAACGCGCTGTCCGGCCGGCTGATCGCCGACGTGCGCCGCGACGGCTACCACTGGCGGCAAAGCTTCACCCTCGGGGTTCCGGACGCGCCCACCGAACGGCTGGAGGCGACCGAGGAGACCGGCACCACGATCACCTTCTTCCCGAGCTCCGAGATCTTCGAGTCCACGAACTTCAACTACGAGACGCTCGCCACCCGGTTCCGCGAGATGGCCTTCCTCAACAAGGGCCTCCAGATCGACATCACCGATCGCCGCCAGAACCACGTCGACGAGGACGGCAACCCGCTCGCCGACCAGTTCAAGTTCGACAACGGCCTGGTCGACTACGTGAAATACCTCAACGCCTCGCGTGAGGTGCTGACCAGCGTGATCGACGTCGAGGCGCATTCGAGCGATCTGGGCATGGGCGTCGAGCTGGCCATGCAGTGGAACATGAGTTATGGCAATTCGCTGCATACCTTCGCCAACACCATCAACACCCACGAGGGTGGCACCCACGAAGAGGGCCTGCGCGCGGCGTTGACCACCACGGTCAACAAGTGGGGCGAGGCGTGGGGGCTGATCCGCAAGAAAGAGGACCGGGTCGGCAACGAAGACATCCGCGAGGGGCTGACCGCGATCTTGTCGGTCAAGCTCGCCGAACCTCAGTTCGAGGGCCAGACCAAGACCAAGCTCGGCAATACTGAGGCCCGGGGCTTCGTGCAGCGGGTGGTCAACGACCGGCTCGGCGACTGGATGGAACGCAATCCGGCCGAGGGCAAGGAGATCGTCCGCAAGGCGATCGCCGCGTCCAGCGCCCGGATCGCGGCCCGCAAGGCCCGGGAGGCCGCCCGCAACCGCAAGGGCCTGCTCGGCGGTGGCGGCCTGCCCGGCAAGCTGGCGGACTGCTCGTCCAAGAACCCCGAAGAGTGCGAGATCTTCATCGTCGAGGGCGACTCGGCAGGCGGCTCGGCCAAGGGCGGACGCAACCCCCGCATTCAGGCGATCCTGCCGTTGCGCGGCAAGATCCTGAACGTCGAGAAGGCGCGCATCGACCGCATCTGGGCCAACAAGGAGGTCGAGGCCATCATCAACGCGCTCGGCACCGGCGTCCATGACGATTTCGACATCAACAAGCTGCGATACCACAAGATCGTGCTGATGGCCGATGCCGATGTCGACGGCTCCCACATCCGCACCCTGCTGCTGACCCTGCTGTTCCGGTTCATGAAACCGCTGATCGACCAGGGCTATGTCTATCTGGCGCAGCCGCCGCTGTTCCGGTTGCGCTGGACGAACTCCCCGCACGAATTGGCCTACACCGACCTCGAGCGCGATGTGCTGCGGGATGCCGGGAAGGCAGCCGGCAAGAAGCTGCCGAACGTCAACCCGATCCAGCGCTACAAAGGCCTCGGCGAGATGGACGCCCAGGATCTGTGGGATACCACGATGGACCCCGATGGCCGGATCCTGCTGCAGGTGACCTTGGACGATGCCGCGCGCGCCGACCAGATGTTCTCCATCCTGATGGGCGAGGACGTCGAGGAGCGCCGCTCGTTCATTCAGCGCAATGCCAAAGACGTTCGTTTCCTCGACATCTGACAAGGACTAATACCAAGTGAGTGAAACCCCGCAGGGCCCGAACGGGCCCGACGAACCAACCGAACCGAACGATTCCTTGGACGATGACATTCTGGGTGCAGGCGATGGCGAACGCACCGGCGGCAACCCGGCATCGGCCGAGGACGCCGCGTCCGAGGGCGTCATCACCGAACCTCGCAAGGGCGTGATCGAGCAGGTCGACCTGCAATCCGAGATCCAGAACGCCTACCTCGAATACGCGATGAGCGTCATCGTCGGGCGTGCGCTGCCCGATGTACGCGACGGCCTGAAGCCGGTGCACCGGCGGGTCATCTACGCCATGTACGACGGCGGCTACCGGCCCGACCGCGGCTGGAACAAGTGCTCGCGCGTGGTCGGCGAGGTGATGGGTCTCTACCACCCGCACGGCGACTCGGCGATCTACGACACCTTGGTCAGGCTCGCCCAGCCCTGGGTGATGCGCGCCCCGCTGGTTTCGGGCCAGGGCAACTTCGGTTCGGCGGGCAACGACCCGGCCGCCGCCATGCGGTACACCGAGTGCAAGATGGCGCCGCTGGCCATGGAGATGGTCCGCGACATCAACGAGAACACCGTCGACTTCCAGGACAACTACGACGGACGCGAGCAGGAGCCGACCGTGCTGCCGGCCCGCTTCCCGAACCTGCTGGTCAACGGGTCGTCCGGTATCGCGGTCGGCATGGCCACCAACATTCCCACGCACAACCTGCGTGAGGTCAACGAGGCCGTGCAGTGGGCGCTGGCCCACCCCGAAGCAACCGATGCCGAACTGCTGCAGGCGTCCATGGAGCGCATCAAGGGCCCGGACTTCCCCACCGGCGCGCTGATCGTCGGACGCCAGGGCATCGAGGACGCCTACCGCACCGGCCGCGGCTCGGTGACGATGCGTGCGGTCATCAATGTGGAGGAAGACTCCAAGGGACGCACCCAGCTGGTGGTCACCGAACTGCCCTACATGTGCAACCCCGACAACCTGGCCCAGAAAATCGCCGACCTGGTGAACAACGGCCGGTTGACCGGTATCGCCGACATGCGCGACGATTCCTCGGCCCGCACCGGGCAGCGGCTGGTCATTGTGCTGAAGCGGGACGCCCAGCCCCGCGTGGTTATGAACAACCTCTACAAGCACACCCAGCTGCAGGACACCTTCGGCTGCAACATGCTGGCGCTGGTCGACGAGGTACCTCGCACCTTGCGGCTCGATCAGTTCATCTCGAACTGGGTGACCCATCAGCTCGAGGTCATCCGCCGGCGCACCCAGTACCGGTTGGACGAGGCCGAGAAGGCTGCCCACATCTACCGCGGCCTGGTCAAGGCACTCGACATGCTGGATGAGGTCATCGCGCTGATCCGCCGCTCCCCCAACTCGGAGGCCGCGAACACCGGCCTGCAGGGGCTGCTGGACATCGATGAGGTGCAGGCGCAGGCCATCTTGGATATGCAGCTGCGCCGGCTGGCGGCTCTCGAGCGCCAGAAGATCATCGACCGGCTGGCCGATCTGGAGCGCATCATCGCCGACTTGGAGGACATTCTCGCCAAGGAGTATCGCCAGCGCGAGATCGTCTCCACCGAGCTGGCCGAGATCGTGGACAAGTACGGTGACGACCGCCGCACCCAGATCATCTCGGCCGACGGCGACATGAGCGAGGAAGACCTCATCCCCGATGAGGAGAACGTCATCACGATCACCCGGGGCGGTTACATCAAGCGCACCCGGATGGATCAGTACCGCGTCCAAAAGCGTGGTGGCAAGGGAGTTCGTGGCGCCTCGCTGCGTGCCGAAGATCAGGTCGGCTCGGTGCTGACGGCGATGAGCCATGACTGGCTGGTCTTCATCACCACGATGGGCCGGGCCTACCGGATCAAGGCGTGGCAGGTGCCCGAGGGTGGACGCGATGCCAAGGGCGGCCATGTCGCCGGTCTGTTGAGCTTCCTGCCCGACGAGCGGATCGCCCGCGGCATCGTGTTGCGCAGCTACGACGACGCCGACTACCTGGTGCTGGCCACTCGCAAGGGGCTGATCAAGAAGACCGAGCTTCGGGCCTACGATTCGGCCAGGCAAGCGGGCCTGATCGCGGTGAACTTCCGGGATCCGGGCGACGAGCTGATCGGTGCCGAGCTGGTCAACAAGGACGACGACATTCTGCTGCTCAGCCGCAAGGGCCAGGGCATCAGGTTCACCGCCGACGACGAACAGATTCGTCCGATGGGACGCACCACCTCCGGTGTGACCGGGATGCGTTTCCGCAAGGGCGACGAGCTGTTGTCGATGGCGATCATTCCCGCGGACACCGATGAGGAATCGCAGTACGTCTTCACGATGACCGACGAGGGCTACGCCAAGCGAACCCAGGTTTCCGAGTTCAGGCTGCAGAATCGTGGCGGTTTGGGTGTGCGGGCCATGCGGGTGAACGACGATCGGGGTGGCCTGGTGGCGGCCATGGTCGTCGCAGGCGACGACGAGATCATCTCGTTCAAGGCATCCGGGCAGGTCATCCGCTCCGCGGTGGCCGATGTCACCCCGACCGGACGCGACACCATGGGCGTCAAATTCGTCGGCCTGAAGGGCAAGGACCAGGTCGTTGCGGTCACCGTGAACTCCGAGCGGGCGGCTGAGGAAGAAGCTGAGGCCGAAGGCGCCGCGGGGGCCGAGGCCGAGGGTGACGTCGTGGAGGACGCCGATCTGGCGGACGCGTCCGAGGCCGAACCGGCCGATGAAGCCGACACCGAGGAGTCCGCCGAGGGTTCTGCGTCCGATGACGTTAGTCTTGAACCCGACGTAACCACCGATGAGGAGGCAGGCGATGAGTGAGAGCGATCAGGTGTCTTCGGCGAAGCCCAAGCCATCAGATTCTGACGCCACTGCCGAAACGCGGACGGTCGAGTCGGTCAAAGGCTCGGCCAAGGCCGATGACAAGACTCACGTGACACCCAAGATCAACGAGCCGTTGGCAACAGGTGCCGCCAAGCCTGCCGACGACAAGACGACGGTGACGCCCAAGGTCGCCGCCGATCTGGCGGCGGGCGATCATAAGGCGGCCGGCGACAAGACACGCGTGAATCCGACGATTGCTGCCGATTTGGCCTCGGACGACAGTTCCCTCGACAAGGCCGAGGTGACCAAGGCCACCGGCCCAACGCGCGACCGTACGGGACGAGTCAAGACCACCAGCTCAGGCACCGTGCGTCCGGCCCGCAAGGCCCGGCTGCGGATCGCCAAGCTCGATCCGTGGTCGGTGATGAAGACGGCGCTGATGTTCTCGGTAGCGGCGGCGATCATCCTGTTCGTTGCGGTCGCCCTGCTGTGGTCGGTCATTGAGGCCTCCGGTGCGCTCGACACCTTGCAGGAGACGCTGAACTCGTTGCTCGGCAACC